>NZ_JAJNRD010000005.1:0-139449 GCF_022228055.1 Halorhodospira sp. 9621 | reverse complement strand
ACCCGCCGGGTGGGCGAGTCGGCGGTGGCCAGATCGGGGTAGGCCGCCTCCAGGCGCTGCAGCTCGGCGAACAGGGCGTCGTACTCGGTATCCGAGATGCTCGGCCGGTCGAGGACGTAGTAGCGGTGATCGTGCTCGGCGATCTCGGCGCGCAGCTCGGCCACGCGTCGCTGCGCCTGCTCGCGGGACGGCGTCGATTCAGCCACGCTCGCTCCTTGTCGGGTGGGTCTTATTGGCGCTTATGCACGGCGATGTGCAGCCGCCGCCGGTGCTCGCGCAGCTGTTCGCGCATGTGCTCGGCGATCTGCTGCGTCATGGTGGAACGGGTGCTATCGAGCAACTCGCCACCGAGTTCCACGGATACCTGGTAGGCCGTGGCCAGCATCGCGTCGAGCACCTGCTCGCCATCCACTGGCAGGGGTAGCTGCATGAAGAACACCAGCCCCGGGGTCTCCAGGCCCGGCAGCGTCTCCTCCGGGTCCAGATACCCCGGCTCCACCATGCTCGCCGCACTGAACAGGGTCACTCGCCCCGTCTCACTCTGCCCGCGGCGGTGCCAGATGCGTTGCTCGCCCGGAACCATGCGCACCCGCCGCAGGGCCCGCTCGATCGCCGGCCCCCGGAAACGCTCGCCTTCCGGGGCGGCCACAAACGCCACCAGGATCTTCTCCGCTTCCTCGACATCGCCACTGCGGTAGGCGGCGATCTCCACCTGCGAGGCCGGCGAGAGCTTCAGCGGCGCCGGCTCCTCGACCCCGGCGGTGGCCGTCCCGGCGCCCCTCCCTGCCGGCGACGGCTCCGACTTCTCTGCCCCGCTCCCGGCGTCGCTTCCCCCGACCGGCTCCGCGTCGGCATGCCCCGCTGGCTGCGAACCGCTTCCGGCGGCGTCCGCCCCCGCCCCTACGGGTTCACCGGCCGCCGCCTGCGGCTGCTCCCCGGCTGGTGCCAGGCCGGCGCGTTCCGCCTCGGCGGCAGCGGAGCGGTGCGGCGTGCCGGTTCGCTCGTCCGGTTCGCCGGCGGCTGCCTCGGCGGACTGCCACCAGGGCCGATCGTCGCCCTGCTCGCCCGTCTGCGGCGTCGCACCCGACGCAGCGGGCCGTTCGCCCAGATCCAACCCCAGGTCGAGCTCCTCCGGGGCCAGCTCTTCCCGCTCGGCAAGGAGATCGTCGATGCCGCGCAGCTCATCGTCATCGATCACCGGGCGCTCTGACTGGCCGGGGCGCAAATCGCCGCCACCCCCTTCCTCGCCGGCGCCGGCGACGCCCCCGCGCCCCTGTGCGCTACCCGCCGCCGCGGCGGCCGGCTTCTGCTCGGCGTGCCGGCGGCGCCGATCCCGCCACCGGCCGAAGGCGTAGATCGCCAGCAACACCAGCACCCCTACGCCCAGGATCGTCCAACGCATCGCATCCATGGGTCTCTCTCCGTTATCCGGCCTCGGCGATATCGAGCGCCTCGTCCACGTCCACCGCAACCAGCCGCGAGACGCCGGGTTCGTTCATGGTGACCCCGAGCAAGTGGGAGGCCCGCTCCATGGTGGTCCGGTTGTGGGTGATCAGCACGAACTGGACCTTCTCGGACATCTCTTCGACCAGATCGCAGAAACGACCGACGTTGGCCTCATCCAGCGGGGCGTCCACCTCGTCGAGGAGACAGAACGGCGCCGGGTTGAGGTTGAAGATGGCAAAAACCAGCGCCACCGCACTCAGCGCCTTCTCGCCGCCGGAGAGCAGATGGATGCTCGATACCCGCTTGCCCGGCGGCTGCGCCATGACCACCACCCCGGTGGACAGCAGATCGTCGTCGGTCAGTTCCAGATAGGCGCGCCCGCCCCCGAACAACCGGGGGAAGAACCGCCCCAGCCCCTCGTTGACCTGATCGAAGGTCTCACGGAAACGCGCCCGGGTCTCCCGGTCGATGCGGCGAATCGCCGTCTCCAGGGTCTCCAGCGCCTCGTTGAGATCAGCGTGCTGCTCGTCCAGATAGCCGCGGCGCTCCTCCAGCTGCTGGCACTCGTCGATGGCCGCCAAGTTTACCGATCCCAAGCGCCGGATACGCTCGCTGACCTGCTCCAGGGCCTGCTCCCACGCGGCGACGGTGGCATCCGCGGCCAGGCGCTCGGCCACCTCGGCCTCCGATTCGCCGAGTTCTGCCAGGGCATCGGCCTCGTGGCTGCGGTGGACGCGCAGCTCGCCGGTCTCCAGGCGCAGCCCCTCCAGCCCCTCGCGCAACTGCTCGGCCCGCTGCTCGGCCTCGGCCCGCGCCTGCTCCTGCTCGCGCAGCTGATGATCCAGATGCTCAGCCTCGCTGCGCGCTTCGGTCAGCTGCGCCTCCGCTTCGGACCGGCGCGCCAACAGGGTCTCGCGCTTTTCGGTCAATTCGGCAACCGGGTCTTCATCGTCGCCCAGAGCAGTCTCCAGCTCCGCCCGACGGCGGTCGTAGCGCTCACGCTGCTCCTCGGAGCGGCGCAGCTGCTCGCGCACGGACTCCAGAGCGGTGCGGGCACTCTCGAGCTTGCCGGCCAGATCGTAGCGCCGCTCACGGGCCTCGCGCAGCCGCTCGCCGGCGCGCTCGAGTTGCTCGCGCTGATCCTGCTGCTGCGCCTCGACCTCGGCGGCGCGCTCGGCGGCCGTGGCGGCAGCGGCGGCGGCCTCCTCGGCAGCGGCGGCGGCCTCCTCCTGCTCCTCGCTGGCCGCATCGCGCTGCTCGACCAGGCGGCTGCGCTCTCCGGACAGCTCCTCGCGCCGCTTCCGAGCCTGCTCGAGGGACTCGCGGCGGTGTTCCAGACGAGCCTGCAGGTCGGCGTGGCGCCGGTGCAGCGGACCAAGCTCGGCAGCCAGTTCATCGCGCCGGCGCTCGGCCTCGGCGGCCCCGCCGCGGGCGTCGGCCAGCCGGCCCTCGGCCTCCTGGACCCGCGCCTCGGCATTCTCCACCTCCTCGCGCAGAGCCTGGATCTCCTGCTCGCGCTCGAGCACACCGCTCTCGGCGTCCTCCTGCCCGGGCAGGCGCACCCAGTTGGTGCCCATCCACACCCCGTCGGGGGTGACCACCGTCTCGCCGGCGGCCAGCCCGGGGCGCAGGGCCTCGGCCGTGGCGGCGTCCGGGGCGCAGCGGATCCCGGCGAGCAGCTCGCGGGCCGCCTCGCTGCCGTGAACGTGCGCCGCCAAGCGATCCTCGGCCGGTGCCGGCAGCGACTGGACCTCGCCGACCAGGGTCAGCGACCCGCCGTCCGGGGCCCCCTCGCTGGGCAGGGCTTCCGGCTCGATGCAGACAGCCTGCAGGGCGTCACCGAGGATCGCCTCCACCGCCCGCTGCCAGGCGGCATCGACACGGACCGTCTCGGCCAGGCGCGGGGCGGCGGCCCAGCCGCGGCGTTCGAGCCAAGCGTGGCGATCGTCCCCGCGCCGGCCCAGGGCCGACTCCTGGAGGGTCTCCAGGGAGGTCAGCCGCGCCCGCGTCCCGGAGACCGCCTCGCGGGCCGCTTCCAGCTCCCGGGCCGCCTCGTCCCGCTCGGCGGCGCGGGTCTCCAGCTCCTCGGCGGCGGCATCGCGGCGCTGCTGCAGGTCCTCAAGTTCGGCGGAGAGCTGTTCCTCCTCCGACTCCAACTCGCTGATGGCGCTCTCCAGCGCGTGCAGATCCACCGAGTCGCGCTCGTCGTCGAGGGCCTCGATGCGCTCGTCGAGCTCACGGACCCGGCGGGCGGCGGCGTCATGACGAGTCCGCTCCACCTCCTCGCGCCGCTGCGCCGAGGTCTGCTCGGCGCGGACGGCGTCGGCCTCGTCGCGCCAGGCATCCAGGCGCCCGCGAGCGTCCTCCTGAGCGGATTCCGCCACCTGCTCCTCTTCGCTGGCCGCCTCCAGGGCCGGTTCCAGCTCCTCGACCCGCTCCTCGAGGACCGCGCGCTTGTCCCGATCGGCGGTCACCGTGGCGTCCAGCTCCTCCAGCGCACGGCGGGCCTCGGCCAGCTCCTCCTCCCGCCGGCGACGCAGGTCGCGGGCACTCTGGATGCGCTCGTCCACCGAGGCGATCTCGGCCCCGATCTCGTAGTAGCGGCCCTGGATGGTGTTCAGCGCCTCGTGGCGCTCCCGGGCCGACTCGCGCAGGGCCTCGATCTCACGCTCGGCGCGGCGCTGCTCGGCCACCGCCGACTCGCGCTGGTTCTCCTGCTCGCGGATGCTGGCGTCGCGCTCGGCGATGCGCTGATCCAGATCACGCAGCCGCAACAGCGAGAGTTCACCGCGTAGGCGCCGTTCCTCAGCCTTGTAGGAGCGGTAGCGCTCGGCGGTCTCGGCCTGGCGGCGCAGCTTCTCGAGTTGCTTGTGGACCTCGTCGCGGACATCCTCAAGCCGCTCCAGGTTCTCGCGGGTATCCCGGATGCGGCGCTCGGTCTCGCGACGGCGTTCCTTATAGACGGAGATGCCCGCAGCCTCCTCGAGGTAGACGCGCAGCTCCTCGGGGCGGGACTCGATCACCCGCGAGATCATGCCCTGCTCAATGATGGTGTAGCCCCGCGGCCGCAGGCCGGTGCCCATGAAGACATCCGAGATATCGCGCCGCCGACAGCGGGTGCCGTTGAGGGCGTATTGCGACTGCCCCTCGCGATTGACCTGGCGCTTGACGGAGATCTCGTTGTAGGCGGCGTACTGGCCGCCGATGGCCCCGTCGGTGTTGTCGAAAATGAGCTCGATGCTCGCCTTCCCCACCGGCGAGCGGGCGCTCGAGCCGCTGAAGATGACATCGCTCATGGACTCGCCGCGCAGGTGCTTGGCCGAGCTCTCGCCCATGACCCAGCGCACGGCGTCGATGATGTTCGACTTGCCGCAGCCGTTCGGCCCCACGACGCCGACCATGCGTCCGGGCAGGGGCACCGAAGTGGGGTCCACGAAGGACTTGAAGCCGGCGAGTTTGATCCGCTTGAGATGCATCGTAGAGACGACGGGCGCGTCCGGTTAAGATAACGGACCATTATCAAGCCTCACCGGACCCTTGGAAAGCCATGTCGACTGAACCCTCGAACGCCCTGGAGACCTTCGCAAACCCCAACCCGGAGCGGGATTACACCATCCGGATGGAGATCCCGGAGTTCACCTGCCTGTGCCCGAAGACCGGCCAGCCCGACTTCGCCACGCTCAACCTGGAATACACCCCGGACCGGCACTGCGTCGAACTCAAGTCGCTGAAGCTCTACATCTGGTCCTACCGCGAAGTAGGCGGGTTCCACGAGGCGCTGACCAACCAGATCCTCGCCGACCTGGTCGACGCCACGCAGCCGCGCCATATGAAGCTGACGGCGCACTTCAACGTGCGCGGCGGGATCTGGACCACGGTCGAGGTGGAGCACCACGGCCGCTGACCCCAGGGACGGCATGAGCGGGCCCGGCGCACCGTTCTCAACCCGCTTCGCCCCCTCGCCCACCGGGCCGCTGCACTTCGGCTCGCTGGTGGCGGCGCTGGGCAGCTGGATCGAGGCCCGCCACCACGGCGGGACGTGGCATGTGCGCATCGACGACCTCGACCCGCCGCGCGAGGAGCCCGGGGCCGCCGATGCCATCCTGCGGATCCTGGAGGCACACGGGCTGGGCTGGGACGGCGAGGTGGTCTACCAGAGCCGGCGCGGTGCGGCGTACCAGGCCGCGCTGGAGCGCCTGCGCGGCGCCGGCCTGGCCTACCCGTGCGCCTGCTCACGCCGCGAGATCCAGGCCGCCGCCCGCCGCCACGGGGCCATCGGGGCGGTCTACCCGGGCACCTGCCGCGACGGGCTGCCCGCCGGCCGCGAGGAACGCGCGGTGCGGGTGCGCACCGACGGGGCGCGGATCCGCTTTACCGATGGCGCCGCCGGCGGGATCACCACCGAGCTGGAGGCAGAGGTGGGCGATTTCGTCATCCGCCGCGCCGACGGCTTCTTCGCCTACCACCTCGCCTGCGCGGTGGACGATGCCGCCTTCGGTTACAGCCACGTCATCCGCGGTCAGGACCTGCTCGTCTGCACACCGCCACAGATCCACCTCCAGCGCCTGCTCGGGCTGCCCACCCCGATCTACCACCACCTGCCGCTGGCGTTCAACGAGCACGGCCAGAAGCTCTCCAAGCAGAACCGGGCGCCGCCGCTGAGCGAGGACCGGGCCGCGGCGAACCTGGTCGAGGCGCTGGGTCTGCTCGGCTATTCGGCCCCGGAGCGGCTGCGCCGAGCCGCCCCCGCGGAGGTGCTGGCCTGGACCCTGGCGGCGCGCGCCGGATCAGAACCGCTGGCTTAGCGCCACCCGCACCTCGCGGCGCTCGCCCTGCACCCGCGGGGCCGCCAGGTAGCGCTCGTCGGTGGCGTTGTTGACGCGCAGGTCGAGCCGGGCGCCCCGGGACCATTCGAGGGTGCCGCCGAGGCTGTGCACGGTGTAGGCGTCGGTGCGGTACTCGTTGGCATCATCCAGGTACCAGCCACCCACGTACTCGCCGCAATACCAGAGGCTGAGCGGCAGGGCGGTGTACGCGCCCAGATCGTGGCGCAGCTCCAGGCCCGCCAGGTGGCGGGGTACGCCCTCCAGGTGGTTGCCGCGCTGCTGCGGCTCTTCCTCATCGTAGCTGCGGCTGCGCTGGATGGTTACGTTGGGCACCACCTGCCAGGCTTCGGTCTGCAGCCGGTAGTGCACCTCGACCCCTTCCACCTCCACCTCGCCGACCGCGCGGAAGTAGTCCTCATCCGGATACGCCTCATCCTCCTGCGGCAGGTTCTCCTCGCGCAGGTGGTAGGCGGCCACGGCCAGTTGCTGGCGGTCGGTCGGCGCATGACGCCAGCCGAGTTCGGTGATCGCGCTCTCCCGCGAGGGGAGAAAATCGCCGTGACGATCCTCGCCCTCATTGGGGCGCAGGCCGGTCCCGGCGTGCACGTAGACGCGGCTTCGCGGGGTCACATCCAGCTCCGCCCCGGCCTGCCAAGTGACCCCACGGTCCTCGGCCACCACCGCCAGCTGGGGATCGTCCTCATCGCCCTCGCGCACCTCGTACTCGTTGTGGCGCACCCCGGCGGTGAAGGCCCAGCGCTCGCCAAGCTCGATGCGATTGGCCAGGTAGGCCCCGTACCGATCGACCTCCTCCGGGCCCTCCTGGCGCTCCAGGGCCAGGTTGCCGAGGCGGATCCCGGAGAAGTCGGGATCCCGGGGATCAACGCTGAACTGCTGCCACCAGTCGCCCTCGTCATCCCAATAACGCAGCTGGTCGCGCTGGAAGTCGATCTCCTGTCGGTGCGCATCCGCGCCGGCGACCGCCTGCCACCGTCCCCAGTGGGTGCGCCGCTCGAAATCGACCTGCAGCCGAAGATCCTCCTGGGTGTATTGATCATCGACTCTGGCCGCGTAGCCGGCCACCGGCTCCGGCGCCGGCAACAGGCCAAAGGAGTAGAACCCCAGGATCAACTCCTCCCGGTCCACCTCGGAGTACGCGGCGCTGAGCGAGACGCCCAGGCCCTCGGTGAGCTGGTGGTCCCAGTAGAGCGCACTGCGCTGATAGCGCCGGTCGCTCTCCTGCTCCGGGCTGTGCAGCGGGGTATCGTAGACCGGGCCGTCCTCCAGCCAGACGGTGCCCATGTCGTAGGGCCGACGATTGCGCTGGAATTCGTGCTCGAGGCGCAGCTCGCCGTCGGCGTGGTAGCGCCAGGCGAGGCCACCGAGTACATGGAGCCGCTCGGTCGGCTGCGCGGCGGGACGGCGCTCGCCATCCTGGCCGGCCAGTGTCAGGCGGTAGGCGAGGTCGTCGCCGATCGGCCCGGTGCTGTCAGCCACCACGCGCCGGTGGTCCGGATGGCCCACCTCCACGCCCACCTCATGGGCCGGCGTGTGTTCCGGTCGCTTGCCGTGGTAACGGATGGCGCCACCGGGTGAGCCGACCCCCTGGAGGATCGCATCGGGGCCGGGGACGATCTCGACACGCTCAATCGTGTAGGGGTCGCGGACGAAGAGCCGATCGATATCCGTCAGACCGTTCCACTGCGGGGTAGTGACGGTGAAGCCGCGCAGGGTCCAGGCGGTGCCCAGGCCGCCTTCCTCGCGCCCGGCATGCCCTCCGGGCACCCCGCCGGCCAGCCCTTCCAGGCGATCGGGGCGGCGGGTCGCGAGGGTGGACTCATCCAACTCCGTGCGGCTGAAGCCGGCCCGGTCCGTCGCACGGGCGCCCTCGCCCCCAGGGATGTCGCTGCCCACAGCGGGCTCGGAGAGGACGGTGACAGGTGGCAGGGCGCCTTCCGCAGCAACGGCCCACCCCGCGGCCAGGGGGCCGCCGAGCACCAGTGCACCCAGGCTTATGGACGGTAGCGCGCGCATCAACATCCCTTTGGTGCGGTCGACTGGGGGCGAGGATACGGGACCCCGAAGCGTCGGAACAAACTGACGGCGGCTTCGGAAACTGGCCACGCTGCGGCCGCCGTGCTACTTTCCGTAACATAACGAGAGCGCCCCGAACCGGCGCCGCCTGGAGGAGATTCCTGTTGCGCAATGGACCCGGACCCGCTGCCGGAAGCGTGGCGCTGTTCCTGCTGGTGCTCTTCCTGCTGGCCACGCCGTTCACCGACTGGTGGATGCAGGCCCAGCCGCCCTGGTACGTGCCATACCTGGGCTGGGCAGTGGTCATCGCCTTGGGCGGCTGGCTGATCGAACGGGGGAGCGGGCGTGACCTTTGACCTGCTGACCCTGTTCCTGGTGGGGGTCGCCTACCTGGGGCTGCTGTTCGTCATCGCCTTCGCGGTAGACCGACGCTGGTTCCCGCGGGCGGTGGTCCGTCACCCGGTCTTCTACGTCCTCGCCCTGGGTGTCTACGCCACCACGTGGAGCTACTACGGCTCGGTGGGCTTCGCCGACGAGCACGGCCTGATCTTCGCCACCATCTACCTCGGGGTCACCGCCGCCTTCCTCCTGACGCCGGTGCTGCTCGCCCCCCTGCTGCGCCTGACCAGCAACCAGCAGCTAACCTCCGTGGCCGACGTCTTCGCCTTCCGCTTCTCCAGCCAGTTCGCTGGCGTCCTGGTCACCGCCATCATGCTCGCCGGCATCCTGCCCTACATCGCCCTGCAGATCCGTGCCGTGGCCGAGTCGACCCTGGTGCTCACCGGCGGGGGCCACGACCCGCGCCCCCTGGCGCTGGCCTTCTGTCTGATCGTGACGGTCTTCGCGATCATCTTCGGCGCCCGCCACGTCACTCCGCGGGTGAAGCACACCGGGCTGGTGGTCGCCATCGGCCTGGAGAGCCTGGTCAAGCTCGGCGCCCTACTGATGGTCGCCTGGGTGGCCGTCGACCTCGCCTTCGACGGCCCGGCGGGCCTGTCGGCATGGCTGCGCGAGCAGCCACAGCAGACGGACGACTTCTATCAGCCGGCGCTGGAGGGGCCGTGGCTAAGCCTGCTCACCCTGACCTTCGCGGCCGCCTTCCTGCTGCCACGCCAGTTCCACATCCTCTTTACCGAGAACCTGTCGCCGCGCAGCCTGACCCGCGCCAGCTGGGCCTTCCCGCTCATGCTCCTGCTGCTGGCGCTGGCGGTGCCGCCGATCCTCTGGTCCGGCACCGCGCTGGATGCCGGCACGGCCCCCGATTACTACGTACTCGGCCTGGCCGCCCTATCCGGCTCCGAGCCGCTGACCCTGCTGGTGTACCTGGGGGGCATCTCGGCAGCGACGGCGATGATCGTCGTCTCGACCCTGGCCCTGTCGTCGATGACCCTGAACCACCTGGTCATGCCGCTGATCAAGTCGCTACCGCATCAGGAGCCCGACCTGTACGCCACCCTCCGCTGGACCCGGCGGTTCCTGATTACCCTGCTCATCGTCTTCGGGTTCACCTTCTACGAGTTGCTCGACCGCACCGAAGCGCTGGTCGAGTGGGGGCTGATGTCGTTCCTAGCCATGGCGCAGTTCCTGCCCGGGATCATCGGCGTCCTCTACTGGCAGCGAGCCACGGTCTACGGCTTCGTGGCCGGCCTGCTCGGCGGTGCGCTGATCTGGCTAGACACCGTGCTGCTGCCGGCACTGGCTGGCACCGAGCCGTTCTTCCTGCTCGGCTTCCCCCAGGCCCGAGAGAGCGCCACTGAGCTCTACGGCATCGCCACCTTCTGGTCCCTGGCCCTCAACGGCCTGCTCTTCGTGGGCGTCTCACTGTTCACGCCGCAGCGCTCGGCGGAGCGACAGGCCGCCGAGGTCTGCCGCGACCAGACGGCAGCGGTCGCACCCGGCACCCTGCAGGCGGCCTCGCCCTCGCAGTTCGTGGTCCAGCTAGCACCGGTCACCGGCGAGGAAGCGGCACGCCAGGAGGTCTCCCAGGCGCTGCACGACCTGGGGCTGCAATGGAGCGAAAACCGGCCCGACCGCCTGCGCGCCCTGCGCGATCAGGTCGAGCGCAACCTCTCCGGGATGATGGGGCCGATGCTCGCGCGGATGATCGTCGACAAGCGGCTCCAGCTCGACCGGACGGCCCGCACGGCGCTGACACACAACATCCGCCAGATCGAGGAGCGTCTGGAGTCCTCACGCAACCGATTCCGCGGCCTCGCCGCGGAACTCGACCGACTGCGCCGCTACCACCGCCAGATCCTTGAGGACCTGCCTCTGGGGGTCGTAGCGGTCACCACCCACGGCCGCGTGGTGCGCTGGAACACGGCGATGCAGGGCCTGTCCGGCATCCCGGCGAACACCGCGCTGGGCTCAAGGATCTGCGACCTGCAGGCACCGTGGGATTACCTCCTGGACCGGTTCCTGACCATCGAGCAACCACAGCACCAGGAGCAGATCCCGCAATCCGGCGGTGAGCAGCGCTGGCTGTCGCTGCACAAGACGTGCATCCGCGAATCCGGCCGCGGGCGGACCGGAGACACCCTGATGATCATCGAGGACATCACCCACATCCGCCGCCTCGAGCGGGAGCTGGCCCACAGCGAGCGGCTGGCCTCCATCGGCCGACTGGCCGCGGGCGTGGCACACGAGATCGGCAACCCGGTGACCGGCATCGACTCCCTGGCACAGAACCTGCGCGGCGAGTCCGACCCCGAGATCCTGCGCGAGAGCGTCGACGAAATCCTCGAACAGACACGCCGGATCAACAACATCGTGCAGACGCTGATCGGCTACGCCCACGCCGGCTGCGCCGACGAGCGAACACCGGACCCCGTGCCGCTGAGCGAAGTTGTCGAAGAGGCGCGCCGGCTGGTCCAGCTGAGCAAGCGCGGCCAGGACCTGGAGATCGACAACCAGCTCTGGGCCGAACTCCAGGTCCGCGGCGACCGCCAGCGGCTGGCCCAGGTCTTCGTCAACCTCTTCTCGAATACGGCCGACGCCTGCGGCCCTGGCGGACGGATCGCAATCTCGGCGCGCCGGTACGGCGACCGCGTGCAGATCCGCGTGGTGGACAACGGCCCGGGGATCCCGGCCGAACTGCTTGATAAGGTGATCGAGCCGTTTTATACCACCAAAGCCGTGGGTCAGGGCACCGGCCTCGGCTTGCCGCTGGTCTACAACATCGTCAGTGAACAGGGAGGCGAGTTCTCGATCACCGCCGACAGCGGCGGCACCACGGCGTGGATCACGCTGCCGGTGCTCGATGCCGCGCCGCCGGCCGAGCACGCCGCGACCAAGGAGGAATAACCCCAAATGGCCGACCTGCTGCTCATCGAGGACGAATCGGTCATCCGCAAGGCCCTGGAGCGGCTGCTGAGCCGTCACGGGTACAGTGTCCACCAGGCCGACTCTCTCGAACAGGCCCAGGAGCGCTGGAACCTGGACGCCTTCGACCTGATCCTCGCCGACATGCGCCTGCCCGGCGAGCCCGGCACCGAGGCCATCGAGCGCACCACGGCCCCGGTGATCATCATGACCAGTTACGCCAGCGTGCAGTCGGCGGTGGAAGCCATGCGCCAGGGCGCAGCGGACTATATTGCCAAACCCTTTGACCACGACGAGCTGCTGCTGCTCGTCGAGCGCACCCTCAAGGAAGGCCGGCTACAGCGCCAGAACGCCGCCCTCAAGGCCCACGTCGAGCGCGATTACCCGGTCACCGGCATCGTCGGCAACTGCGAGGCGATGCGGGCGGTCTTCGAGCGCATCCGCAAGGTCGCCCCCACCGATACCTCGGTGCTGATCCTGGGCGAATCGGGCACCGGCAAGGAGCTGGTGGCCCGGGCGCTGCACGAGCAGAGCGAGCGCCACGAGGGGCCTCTGGTGGCGGTGAACTGCGCGGCGATCCCCGACGGACTGATCGAAGCAGAGCTCTTCGGCCATGAGCGGGGCGCCTTCACCGGCGCCGTCGGCGCCCGTGCGGGGCTAGTGGAATCCGCCGACGGCGGCACGCTGTTCCTGGATGAGATCGGCGAATTGCCCCAGCAGGCCCAGGGACGACTGCTGCGGGTCCTCCAGGAGGGGGAGATCCGGCGCATCGGCTCGACACAGGCCCGGCGGGTGAACATCCGCCTGGTGGCCGCCACCCACCGCGACCTCAAGAGCCTGGCCGGCGCCGGCGAGTTCCGCGAGGATCTATTCTTCCGGATCAACGTGATGGAGATCCGCCTGCCCCCGGTGCGCGAACGCGCCCCGGACATCCCCGAACTCGCCCGCTTCCTGCTGGAGAAGACCTGCCAGCGGCTCAACCGCGCCCCTCTGGAGCTCTCGCAGGCAGCCATCGACGCCATGGGCGCATACTCCTGGCCGGGCAACGTGCGCGAGATGGAGAACACCATCGAGCGGGCGGTGATCCTCAGCGAAGGCAACACCATCAGCCCGGATATGCTCGGCCTGCCCGCGGCCGAAAGCGCGGCAGCCGGGTCCGAATCCGGCGCCACGGCCGAGACTGGCCCACGCCAGGACCTGTCCCTGGAGGACTACTTCCGCCAGTATGTCCTGACACACCAGGATCACATGACCGAGACCGCCCTGGCCCGAGGGCTCGGCATCAGCCGCAAGGCGCTGTGGGAGAAACGACAGCGCCACGGGATCCCACGGCCGGGTAGCAACCGGGCGTGACGTGTTACCTTTCGACACACCTGTGGACCGGAAGGCGTGCAACCTCGTAACACTTTGCTCTGCTATCCTCCCCGCGTGACCAGAGCGCGGGCACTTACGGCCGGGTCGTCGCCAGGAGACGGCCAGCTTGACCGACCAGAAATCCGGGAGGAGAGAACGATGTCGGAGACCAAGGTGTACCCTGTCCCCGAGGCGATCCAGCGGGACGCCCATCTGAACTTCGAGCAGTACCAGGAGATGTACAACCGCTCGATCCAGGATCCCGAAGGGTTCTGGTCGGAGCAGGCGGATAAGTTCCTGGACTGGTTCAGCAAGTGGGGCACCACCTGTCACTGGGATCTGGCCAAGGGCGACATCCGCTTCTTCGAGGGCGGGACCCTGAACGTGGCCTATAACTGCGTGGATCGTCACCTGGAGACCCGGGGGGATCAGACCGCCATCATCTGGGAAGGCGACGAGCCGGACCAGGATGAGCACATCACCTATCGCGACCTGTACGAGCGGGTTGGCCGCTTCTCCAACGCCCTGAAGGCCCGCGGCGTCAAGAAGGGCGACCGCGTCTGCATCTACCTGCCCATGGTTCCCGAGGCGGCGGTCGCCATGCTCGCCTGCGCGCGCATCGGCGCCGTACACTCGGTGGTCTTCGGCGGCTTCTCGCCCGAGGCCCTGCGCGATCGGATCCAGGACGCCGATGCCGAGGTCGTCATCACCTCGGACGAGGGTGTGCGTGGTGGCCGCAAGATCCCGCTCAAGGCCAACACCGACAAGGCCCTGGAGGGCTGCCCCAACGTCAAGACGGTCTTCGTGGTCCGTCGCACAGGCGGTGATATCGCCTGGAACGACGGGCGCGACGTCTGGTACCACGAAGCCTGCGCCGAGGCCTCTCCGGACTGCCCGCCGGAGCACGTGGACGCGGAGGATCCGCTGTTCATCCTCTACACCTCCGGCTCCACCGGCAAACCGAAGGGGGTGCAGCACAGCACCGCTGGGTACCTGCTTGGCACGGCGATGACCCACAAGTACATCTTCGACTACCAGGATGGCGAGGTGTACTGGTGCACTGCCGACGTCGGCTGGGTGACCGGCCACTCCTACATCGTCTACGGCCCCCTGGCCAACGGCGCGAAAACCCTGATGTTCGAGGGCGTGCCCACCTACCCCGATGCCGGTCGCTTCTGGCAGGTGGTGGACAAGCACGAGGTCTCCATCTTCTACACCGCCCCGACCGCCATCCGCGCGCTGATGGGCCAGGGCGACGACCACGTGAAGAAGACCTCGCGCAAGAGCCTGCGCATCCTCGGCACCGTCGGTGAGCCGATCAACCCCGAGGCCTGGGAGTGGTACTACCACACCATCGGCGAGGACCGCTGCCCCATCGTCGACACCTGGTGGCAGACCGAGACCGGCTCGATCCTGATCGCGCCGTTGCCCGGCGCCATGGACCTCAAGCCCGGCTCCGCCACCCTGCCCTTCTTCGGCGTGGAGCCGCAGCTGGTCGACGACAAGGGCAACGTGCTCGAGGGCGCGACCAACGGCAACCTGGTGATCAACCGCGCCTGGCCGAGCATGATGCGCACCATCTACGGCGACCACGAGCGGTTCATCAACACCTATCTCGCCGCGTATCCGGGCAAGTACTTCACCGGCGACGGTGCCCGCCGTGACGAAGACGGCTACTACTGGATCACCGGCCGGGTCGACGACGTGATCAACGTCTCCGGCCACCGGATGGGTACGGCCGAGGTCGAGAGCGCCCTGGTGCTCCACGAGAAGGTGAGCGAGGCCGCCGTGGTGGGCTACCCCCACGACGTCAAGGGTCAGGGCATCTACGCCTACGTCACCCTCATGGCCGGCGAGGAGCCGAGCGAGGAGCTCAAACAGGAGCTGGTCAAGCTCTGCATCCAGGAGATCGGCCCCATCGCCAAGCCGGACATCATCCAGTTCGCGCCGGGGCTGCCGAAGACCCGTTCCGGCAAGATCATGCGCCGCATCCTGCGCAAGGTCGCCGCGAACGAACTCGACAGCCTGGGGGACACCAGCACCCTGGCCGACCCGACCGTGGTGGATACCCTGATCGAAGATCGGGCCAACCAGTAAGGCGGGAGACGGACGGGGCCGGGCAACCGGCCCCGTCCTGCTGTTCCTGAACCCGGACCCTAGAACACCAAGCCCTAGAGACCCATGTCACCCTGGATCTACTTTCTCGTAACCCTCGCCATCGCCTGGCACGGGCTGACCTACAAGGACCCGGACGGCGATCACCCCACTGTGCACCTGCTCTTCGGCTGCATCGCCCTGATCTTCGCGATGCGGTTTCTCTTCGTCGATATCCTCGGGCTGCCGATCCTCGGCGTGGCGCCGCTGGACGCGGCCTGAACCGCGCCACGGCACGGCCCGTTGAGGCGGGCCGTGGTGGGGTTGGGTCGGGTAGGGAGAAAGGCGGGACGGACATCCCACCCGGCAGGATCGGGCACGGCACGGCAGACGCCGCACCACCCCCTCTCTTCTGATGCGCTAGTCGGGCCGCTGCGTATAGGCCCGCTGCTGGCTGTCCTTCTCCGGATCGGAAAGCTTGCGCTCCGACTCCGGCAGCGCCAATTGTTCCTCGATATAATCAGCCCGCTCGGAAATGCTCGGCTGTCCGTCCGGACCCATGTGAAAGAACCGGGTCAACCACCCCGGGCCGTCGTCCACGGCCTCGTCCAGCTCCGCCGCTTTGCGGTAATCGGCCAGCGCCTTTTCGTGCTCGCCAAGCCGGTCATAGGCAATGCCCCGATTCGCGTAGGCGCCGGCGAATTCCGGGTCGATCCACTCGATGAACCGATCGTAGAGGTCGATAGCGCGCTCGAACTCGCCGAGCTCGAGCAGCGTGGTCGCCTTGCCCAGGTGGGCGTAACGGTGCTGCGGCGCCTCCTCCAGCGCCCGGGAATACTCTTCCAGGGCGCGCTCGTAACGCCGATCCTGGAAGGCACGGTCGCCGGCGATGGTCTTCACATCGCCCGGGCCCCGATCCGGTGCCACGCCCTGGTACAGGGCATAGCCCAGCGGCAGGAGCGCCGCCACGATGGCGATCACCACCCAGGTCCGGTACCCCCGCTCGGTAATCTTGATCATTGCAACACACCCAACGTTGCGGAATTCAGGAAGAAAGAAAACACCGGCAGGATGATGGCGGTCAGCACGCGGGCCCGCCGTTTCTGCCCCGCCAGCTCCTCTTCGGACAACTCCCGATCCAGTCTCCGCTGCAGCCGCCGGACGCTCAACACCCAGATCCACTGACTGACGGGATAGAAGAGCAGGACGACCAGCAAAACGACCCAGAACAGGAATTGAAGCGTCGGATCCATATCGCTCGCTCGAATGAAGCCTTCTGGAAGGAAGGGGCGTAGGGGACCGAAATGGCCCCCTACGCTTCCCGGTCAAAGTGATCCGATGATCACCGACCCGTTACGGACGGCTGACGTCGTAGCGGGCCTTGCCCTGATCCTCGTCGAAGAGGACCTCGATTTCCTTCTCGGGCACGGTGCTCATCTCACACTTGTAGCAGGTGAACCACATCATGTAGATACCGATCACCCACCACAGCAGCTGCCAGACCCAGATGGACGGCAGGCCGAAGAACCACCAGGTATCGGGGTTGGTCGGATCGCCGAAGACCCAGTTGCCCAGCAGGGCGCCCGGACCGAAGGCGAAGATCCACCAGCCGATGACGATGGTGAAGGCGATCGGGATCAGGTGACGCTTCTCGGCCGGCAGCGACGCATGCTCACGCAGGAAGGCGTGCACCGTCATGCGGTGATCGTAGTCTTCCTTGTTGTTCTGCGTCATTGCCGAGACGATCACGGCCACCAGGGCGTTGAGCACCAGGCCCCACCCAGCCGAGTGGATGGTCAGCGGCCAACGACCCCAGGGCACGTCGACGCCCATCGCCGCCAGCAGGTCGATGCCGAGGTTCTCGGTCATCAGCACGGCGATGATGCCCACGCTCAGGCCCCAGACGACACCCGGACGGGTGAGCCAGGGGAAGAAGCAGATGGCTGCCAGGGGCACCCACATCTGCGTACCCATCGCGGTGGCCAGACCGCCGAGCAGCACCAGGGCGTCGGTGGTCACCGTTGCCACGGTCAATGCTGCAAGCACCAGGATGGTGACGAAGATCCGCCCCGCCACGACCTGGGTCTGGTTGCTGGCGTTCGGCATGATGTAGCGACGCAGCAGGTCACGGGTGAACATGCCACTGGTGGTGGACATGTACGCCGCACCGGTGGACTGCATGGCCGCCAAGGCACAGACCGCCAGCAGGGCCGCCAACCAGGGCGCTGCCGCCTCCAGCATATTCAGCAGCTGGGGCACCAGCTCGCTGTCACCGCCCCGATCCAGGGACAGGTCCAGCCAGGCCCGCTCGAGATCCCCCGGCAGGGCTGCCAGCCAGTCCGGATCCATGTTGCGCGGATCCTCACCAATGGACAGCGCCGCCAGACCGGCCGCAATGACCTGCTCGACCTCCTGACGGTTCAGCTCGGGGTGCTCGGCCTGGATCATGCCACGCTGCATGACCGCCGAGGGCACCAGCGGGCTGAGGTTCATGCCGTCCAGGGACTCACCGGCATCGAGGCGCTGGCGCACCTCGTCGACTAGCCCCCGGTGTTCCGCACCCGGCTCGAACAGCGTCCGGTACTCGGCCAGCTCCTCGCCGTACTGGTCGGAGAAGATGTCCTTGGCGAACTCGGTGTTGCCGCCCAGGCCGTGGGTGGCCATTGCCTGGATCGCCAGGAACGTGAACATCAGGGCACCGACGCCCAGCGGGGACATCCAGGTCTGCTGCGGCGCAAACGGCCGCGGGTTCTGGTTGGAGAACGCCCACATGGTGAACGAGGGCGAAGCCATGATGCCGCCCAGCGCCAGCATGTAGGTGATGTTCATCACGCCGGTCCAGACGCCGCCCTGGGCATTGGCCGCGGCACCGACCCACTGGATGGCACCCGGGATGGCGACGTAGCCGCTGGCACCGGAATCACCCGGGACCATGCCCGGCGAGATCTCCCCAGCACCGCCGGTGGCCGTCTCCCACTCGACGAGGCCGGCAATCACGTGCGTGAAGTTGTTCCAGCCGCCGATGTAGTAGAGCGCCACGATGCCGATGACGAAGATACCCGCCATGAGCAGCACGGCCTGCGCCGCATCCACGTACGCCACGGCACGCAGACCGCCCGAGGCCACGTAGAAAAGCACCACCGCGGACAGCAGCCACATGCCGATCTCGACGCCCATCCAGCCGTCGGTGAGCACATGGAACAGGAAGCCCGAAGCGCGCAGCTGGATCCCCAGGTACGGCACCGCAAAGATCAGCGCCACGATGAGGATCAGGATGCGGATCGAGTCCGTCCGGAAGTAGTCCGCGAACATCTCGCCCGGCGTGACGTAGCCCCAGCGCTTGCCGATCATCCATTGGCGCTTGAGGAACAGCATGCCGGTAAACGGGATGCAGATGGAGTAGAACGAGGCGTAGGCGTACTGCAGGCCGGCCTCGTAGATCAGGCCCGGGTGGCCCACGAACGTCCATCCCGAGAAGGACGTGGCCGTCGCCGCCAGTATGAAGACCCACATACTGACGGAACGCCCAGCCACGAAGTAGTCGCTGGCTGTGCGCGACCAGAGGTATCCCTTGATACCCCAGAAGATGCAGTAGCCCCAGTACAGGCCTACAAACACCAACAGCCATATGGCCATAGCTGACATTACGCGTCTCCCCCTCACATTTCTGGAGTTATGAGGTGTTGCACCCCCCACAGGGGGCGGCAAGCACCTAGCGAAAAACGTGCCACCCTTGCGTGGCCCGCTAACCCGCTGATGCACCTGGGCGCCGGTCCCGGCCTCCCCGCGCGGACGTTACCCGCGGTAACAGGCCACGTTCCCGCAGGTAACACCGGTGAGTAACACCCGCACAGTGATTTGTCTCCGCGGCCGGGCTTGGGCATGATCAAAGCGAGCAGACGCCCGCACAGGAGAAGCGCCAATGGCCACCGGAGCGAACAGCCCCGGGGAACCGCACGTATCCGCCGACACGCTGGATATCCGCCGCCTGGCCGAGAACGAGGTCTTCCGCAACCTCGACGACGGGGTCCTGCGTGCCCTGCTCGGCCGGGGCAGCGTCCACCACCTGGACAGTGGCGAGGTGCTCTTCCACCTCGGCGACCCGGACCGGGATACGCTCTTTATCCTCTACGAGGGGCGCGTGGAACTGCGCGACGCGCACAACGTGGTCACCGTGCGCGAGCCGGTGACCCTGCTCGGGCTGTCAAGCTACTTCGACGACGAGCCCTACACCCTCACCGCCCTCGCCACCCGGCCGACGCTGGTCGTCGGCGTCCCCTTCGAGGACGTGCGCACCCTCGAACGCGAGCACCCGGCGCTGGCCGACACCCTAAGCCGCATCATCGCCGACCGGATCCGCGCCAACTCCTGGCAGCACCGCGGCAGCCCCACTGGCGCCCTGTCGCAGCCGGCCCGCACCGCCATGTCCACGCCGCTGACCTACCAGCAGCCGGACTGCAGCCTCGCCGAGGCGTTCCGCTTCATGGACGAGCGCCAGATCGGCAGCATCGGCGTGCTCGACGAGGCTGGTGGACTGGTGGGCCTGGCCACGCTGCGCACCATCGGCCGGGCCATCTTCACCCGCGGACTCAGCCCGGACGCCTCCATCGTCGAGGCCGCCGAGCGGATCACCGCCATCGGTCCGGAAACGCCACTGTCCGAGGCCAAGGACATCCAGGCGCGGGAGAACGTCAAGTACCTGGTGGTCATGGACGGCACGCGCCCGGTGGGCATGCTCTCGCAGTCGAACATGCTGCAGGCGATCATGGCGCAGCAGACGGTCATGCGCGAGCGCACCAACCGAGCCACCAGCATGGCGGAGCTGCGCCAACTGGCCGGCGAGGTGGGCTACGTCGCCCGCGAGGCCTGGAACAACAACCGCGAGGCGAGCCGCGCCACCTACCTGCTCAGCGAATTCCACCTGCAGCTCCAGCGCCGCTGCATCGACCTCGTCCTCGACGAACTCCACGGCGAGGGATGGGGCGAGGCCCCGCGCCCCTACGCCCTGCTCGTGCTCGGCTCGCTGGCCCGCCGCGAGGCACTGATCAACCCGGATCAGGACAACGCCATGATCATCGGGGACTACCCCCGCGGCAGCAGCGAGCCCCGCCCCCTGGACGAGACCGAGGCGGAGTGGTTCGCCAACTTCGCCGAGCGGGTCAACGTCCGCCTCGACGAGCTCGGCTACGAGTGGTGCAAGGGCGATATCATGGCCCGCAACCCGGAGTACCGCCACGCGCTGGAGCGTTGGCGGCAGCAGTTGCGCTACATCGCCCGGCACCCGAACAGCACCTCGGCCCGGTGGAGCAACATCTTTCTGGATTTCGAACTCCTCTACGGTGAGCAGGGGCTGGTCACCGAGCTCTGGGATTTCGTCCTCGCCACCCTGCTGGAGCAGCCCAAACTGCTGCGCTTCATGACCGGCGACGACGCCGAGGGGCAGCCGGCCGTGGGGCTGTTCAACCGCCTGATCCGCTCGCGCCGCTCCGACAATGGTCACGGCTGCGTCGATATCAAGCGCAAGGGCCTGCGCATCATCGCCAACGGCGCGCGCATCTACGCACTCTCCGCCAACGTGCGGGAGACCAACACCGTCGCCCGGCTCAAGGGCCTGCGCCGCGAGGGTGTGCTCACCAGCGAGATGGTCGACTCGGTCCTGACCGCCCACGAGGAACTGCTCGACCTGCTGCTGACCCACCAGATCGAGCAGCATCAGGCGGGGCAGATTCCGGACAAGTACATCGACCCCGAGGAGCTGGACGACCTGACCCGGCAGTCCCTGGCGACGAGCATGAAAGCGGTCAAGCGCTTCCAGGACCGCGTACAAGGCGTCTTCGGCCTTTAGAATAGGGCGCTCGCCGGGGGGGGCAGCACGCCCCCGGCGATGGCGACCCGGCACGATAACCGAGAGGAGGCGGCCACGAAGATGAGCCAAGAGATCCTGATCGTGGACGATGAGGACAACATCGTCTTGTCCCTGGAGTTCCTGATGAAGCAGGCCGGTTTCGAGGTACGCACCGCCCAGGACGGCGAGCAGGCCCTCGAGGCCCTCGAGGCGCGCATCCCGGACCTGGTGCTGCTCGACGTGATGATGCCCCGCAAGGACGGCTACGAGGTCTGTCAGGAGATTCGCCAGCGCGCCGAGTGGGCGCACCTGCCGGTGGTCATGCTCACCGCCAAGGGCCGTGACGTGGAGCGCGAGAAGGGGCTGGCCATGGGCGCGGACGACTACATCACCAAGCCGTTCTCGACCCAGGAAGTGGTGGAGACGGTCCAGCACATCCTGGCCAACGGGGCGCAGTGATGGCCAGCGCCATGGCTCGCCGCCGGCTGAAGTTCTGGGCACCGGCACTGTTCCTGCTCCTGCTGATCGCCGCTGCGCTGGCCACCGTCGGTTACTTGACCCTGGGCCACGTCCCCGAGGGCCCGGAGCGCGCCAACGCGCTGCTCGCCTTCGGGGCCGCCGGCGCCGTGCTCATGGGGGCCACCGTAGCCATCTGGATCCTCCTCGACGCCGCGGTGATCCGCCCTCTGGGTGCCCTGGCCCGCGGCGCATCGATCATGGCCCACTCCAATCCGGCCCACGAGCTGGAGATCCCGAGCATGCACCTGCTCGGCGAACTCCCGGAGAGCTTGCAGACCCTCGGCAGCAATCTCTACGAGAGCCGCCGCGAGGTGGCCAAGGCGCTGGGCTCCGGCGCGCAGGGGGCGGAGAACCAGAAAACGCGCCTGGAGATCGTCCTGCGCGAAATCCAGCAGGGTGTGATCGTTTGCGACACCGAGGGGCGGATCCTGCTCTACAACCCGGCCGCCGGGGAGATCCTGCGCAACGACGCCCTGGGCCTCGGGCGCTCGATCTACGATGTGCTGGCCCGCTCGGCGGTGGACCACACCCTGGAGATGCTCCAGCACCGGCTGGCCATCGCCGAGGACCACACGGTCGCCGAAAACCGGGCCGAGTTCGTCTGCGCAACGGTAGACGACGGTGCCCTGCTGCACTGCCGGATGAGCCTGCTGCCCTCCTCCAGCCCGCTGCGCTCCGGATTCGTGCTGACCCTGGAGGACATCACCCGCAAGATCGAGGGGGTGGCACGACGTGACCACGCCCTGCGCAGCGCCGTCGAATCGCTGCGCGCACCGCTGGCGAACCTGCGCGCCGCCGCCGAGAGCCTCGGGCAGGGCGACGAGGCCATGGCCCGCGAGCAGCGGCAGTCCTTCGAGGCCATGATGGTCCACGAGAGCCGCGAGCTGAGCCGGCGCTTCGAGCGCATGGCCCGGGAAACCCACCGCCTGGTCTCCGCCCCATGGACGATGGCGGACATCAGCAGCGCCGATCTCTTCGCCAGTGTGCTGCGCCGCCATCCCGAGGGGCTGCCCCGGGTGGAGGTGGTCGGCATTCCGCTCTGGATGCACGCCGAGAGCCACTCCATCGGCCTGGTGCTGGAGCACCTGCTGCGCCACCTGCGCGGCGACCTGGGCATCGAGTCGGTCCGGGCCGAGCCGCTCATGGGCGACCAGCGGGTCTATCTGGATCTCTCCTGGACGGGGGCACCGATCCCGCCGGAGAAGCTCGAGGGGTGGCTCGACGAGGAGTTGCCCGAGGCCACCGGACAGCTGACACCGCGTGGCGTCCTGGAGCGCCACGACAGCGTGGCCTGGAGCCAGACCCAGCCGCGTTGTGAAGACCGCGCGGTACTCCGCATCCCCGTGCCGGTGTCGCGGCGCCAGTGGGAGCAACCGGGCGAGCGGCTGCCGCCGCGGCCGGAGTTCTACGACTTCTCGCTGGCCGACCAGGCCGCCGACCAGGGCGAGCTGCTCGACCGTCCTCTGGCCCAGCTCTCCTTCGTGATCTTCGACACCGAGACCACGGGCCTGGCCCCTTCGGAGGGCGACGAGATCATCTCCATCGCCGGGGTGCGCATGGTCAACGGCCGCATCCTCGAGGGCGAATGCTTCGAGCAGCTGGTCAACCCGGGCCGGCCCATCCCCAAGGCGTCGATCAAGTTCCACGGCATCCGCGATGAGATGGTCGCCGACAAGCCCGGGATCACCACGGTCCTGCCGCAGTTCAGTGCCTTCGTCGGCGACTCGGTACTGGTCGCCCACAATGCGGCGTTCGACATGAAGTTCATCCGCCTTAAGGAGGAGCAGTGCGGCCTGAGGTTCGAGAACCCGGTGCTCGACACCCTGCTGCTTTCGGTCTTCCTGCACGACCACACCCCCGAGCACACCCTAGAGGCCATCGCCAACCGGCTGGGGGTGGAGATCAGCGGCCGCCACACCGCGCTGGGCGATACCCTGGTCACCGGCGAGATCTTCGCGCAGATGCTACCCCTGCTCGAGGAGCGCGGCGTCACCACCCTGCGCGAGGCCATCAACGCCTCCGAACAGATGATCGAAGTCCGCAAGCAGCAGGCTCAGTTCTGACGTGACGGGACGGCGCAGCGAGCGACTCACCGCCCTGGCCCTGCTCGGGGTGGTGCTGTTTAACTACCCGGTGCTATCGCTGTTCGCGGTGGACGGCAAGGTGCTCGGGGTGCCGGTGCTCTACGCCTACTTCTTCACCGTCTGGGCCGGACTGATCGCGGCCGTCGCCCGGCTCAACCGGGCGGCCGCACGGGGGTGAGCGCCGTGCTGCCGGCCTGGACCATTCTGCTGGTCTCGGCCCTTTACGTCGGGCTGCTCTTCGCCGTCGCCTATACGGCGGACAAGCTCGGCGACCGCGGCCTGTCGCTGGTCAACAACCCGTACGTCTACACCCTTTCCATCGCCGTCTACTGCACGGCCTGGACCTTCTACGGCAGCGTCGGGCTGGCCGCTGAACACGGGCTGGCCTTTCTGACCATTTACCTCGGCCCCACCCTGATGGCCATCGTCTGGTGGGTGGTGTTGCGCAAGATCGTGCGCATCAGCAAGCTCTACCGGCTGACCTCCATCGCCGACTTCATCGCCGCCCGCTACGGCAAGAGCATGCTGCTCGGCGGCCTGGCGGCGTTCATCGCCCTGGTGGGCACCACCCCGTACATCGCCCTGCAGCTGCAGGCCGTCTCATCGAGTTTCGACGTGCTGCTGCACTTCCCCGACATGGAGGCGGTCCAGGCGGGCAGCGCCGGCCTCCTCGACGACAAGGCGCTCTACGTAGCGGTCCTCCTGGCGCTGTTCACCATCCTCTTCGGCACGCGCCACATCGACGCCACCGAGCGCCTGGAGGGCATGGTGGTGGCCGTGGCCTTCGAGTCGGTGGTCAAACTCATCGCCTTCCTGGCGGTGGGGATCTTCGTCACCTTCGTTCTCTTCGCGGGTCCGGTGGAGCTCTTCCGCGAGGCAGCGGCCACCCCGGCCATCCAGGAACTCGGGCTGCTCACCGGGCTGCCCGGCGGCTACCAGAGCTGGATCGCCATGCTGGCGCTGTCAGCCCTGGCCATTCTCTTCCTGCCGCGGCAGTGGCAAGTGAGCGTAGTGGAGAACGTCAACGAGGATCATATTCGCACGGCCTCCTGGCTGTTCCCCCTCTATCTGCTGGTTATCAACCTGTTCGTCCTGCCGGTGACACTCGCCGGTCTGCTGTTCTTCGGCGACGAGATCCCCGGGGACGACTACGTCCTCGCCCTACCCCTGGCGGTGGATCAGGGCCTGCTCGGGCTGCTGGTGTACATCGGCGGCTTCTCGGCGGCCACCGGCATGGTCATCGTCGCCACCATCGCCGTGGCCATCATGGTCAGCAACGATATCGTCACCCCGGCCCTGCTGCGGCTGCGCCGCTTCCACGCCCGGGGCCGGCACGACCTGTCGAGGCTGATCGTCGCCATCCGACGCCTGGTGATCTGCGTCATCCTGGCGCTGGGCTATATCTACTACCTGCTCATCGCCGACACCCACGCCCTGGTCTCCATCGGGCTGATCTCCTTCGCCGCGGTGGCCCAGTTCGCGCCGGCGGTGCTGCTCGGGCTGTTCTGGAAGGGGGCGAGCCGGCGCGGGGCGCTGGCCGGGCTGGTGGCCGGCTTCCTGCTCTGGGTCTACACCCTGCTACTGCCCTCGCTGGCCGAGGCCGGCCTGCTTGGCGAACAGCTGCTCCGCGACGGGCCGTGGGGGGTCGAGTGGCTGCACCCCTACGCCCTGTTCGGCCTGGAGGGTATGGATCCGATCGCCCACGCCTTCTTCTGGACCATGCTCGCCAACCTCGGGCTGCTGCTGGGGGTCTCGCTGTTCGATCGACAGGGCGACATGGAGCGCATCCAGGCCACGCTGTTCGTCGACGTCTTCCTGCGCTCCGAGCGCGACGCCCGCTTCTGGGAAGGCACGGCCACCGTGGGCGATCTGCAGGATCTGCTCGGCCGCTTCCTTGGCCCGGAACGCTCCGCCGAGGTGATCCGCGAGTATGGCGCCCACCGCGGCCGCCCGCTGGACGAGGCCGAGCAGGCTCGGCCCGAGCTGGTCAACCACGTCGAGCGCCTGCTCGCCGGGTCCATCGGCTCCGCCTCGGCGCGGGTGATGGTCTCCTCCATCGTCAAGGGTGAGGCCCTCTCCTACGAGGGCGTGATGGAGATCCTCGACGCCACCTCGCGGGCCATCGAGTACTCACGGCAGCTCGAGGAGAAATCCCGCGCCCTGGAGAGCGCCACCGAGGAGCTGCGCGCGGCCAACGAGCGGCTCAAGGAGCTCGACCAGCTCAAGGACGAGTTCGTCTCCATGGTCAGCCACGAGCTGCGCACGCCGCTGACCTCCATCCGCGCCTTCGGCGAGATCCTGCTCAACAACCCCGAGATGGACGCCGATCAGCGCCGCGAATTCCTTGAGGTCGTGGTCCGCGAGAGCGAGCGTCTGACCCGACTGATCAACCAGGTGCTGGACCTGTCCAAGATCGAGAGCGGCTCGGCCCAGTGGCAGCTGGAGGACGTCGACCTCTCGCGCCTGGCCCGCGAGGCGGCCGAGTCTACCCAGCAGCTCTTCGCCGACCGGCAGACGCAGCTGCACATCGAGGTCACCAGCGACGACAACGCCGTCAAGGGTGATCCGGACCGGCTGATGCAGCTGATCATCAATCTGCTCTCCAACGCCTCGAAGTTCACCGAGCCCGGCGAGGGGCAGGTCTGGCTGCGCCTGGAGCCGGGCCGCGGCGACACCCTGCGCCTGTCGGTGACCGACAACGGCCCGGGCATCAGCGAGGAGGATCAGCGACGGATCTTCGACAAGTTCCACCAGATCTCTCAGCAACAGGCCGGCAAGCCCAAGGGCAGCGGTCTGGGGCTGGCCATCTGCCGGCTGATCGCCGACGCCCACTGGGGCACCCTGTGGGTGGAGAGCGAACCCGGCGCCGGGGCCAGCTTCGTCTGCGAACTGCCGTGCGCCGGCGGCGAGCACAGCAACGTCACCGGCTATGTAGCGTTCACCGAACACGGACCGACATCCCCAGGAGAGGCATCCGCGTGACCGATCCGCAGCCCCCCGCCTTCCAACCGGCCTGGTGGCTGCCGGGCCGCCACGCCCAGACCGTCTTCCCGGCCCTGCTGCGCAGCCCGCCGCGGATCCCGCTGACGCCGGAGACCTTTGAACTGCCCGACGGCGACTTCCTGGAGCTGGCCTGGGGGCCTCCGGGCCAGGGGCTGGCGATCATCGGCCACGGCCTCGGCGGCAGCAGCGACTCGGCCTACGTGCGCGGCGTGGTGGCGGAACTGGCCCGGCGCGGTATCGGATCGGTGGTCCTGCAGTCGCGGGGGGCCGGGCGGCGGCCCAACCGCCATCGGCGCTCCTACCACGCGGCGGCCTGGGACGATCTGGAGGCGGTGGTCACCGGTCTGGCGGAGCGGCGGCCCGGACAGCCCCTCGCGGTGGTGGGCTTCTCGCTGAGCGGCTCGATGCTGCTCAACTGGCTGGCCGAGCGCGGCGACAGCCCGGTGGCGCTGGCCGTGGCCGTCTCGGTGCCATTCGAGCTGGACCGCTGCGCCGAAGCCCTGGAGCAGGGCTTTGCGCGCGTCTACCAGGCCTACCTGCTGCGCCGGCTGCGGGCGATGGCCGCGGCCAAGTTCGCCGCCCGCAACGATGCACCGGTGCCGGTGGAGCGGATCCGGCGCATCCGCCGGCTGCGCGAGTTCGACGATCTGCTCACCGCCCCGCTGCACGGCTTTCGCGACAGCGCCGACTACTACCAGCGGGCCAGCTGCCGGCAGCGTCTCGGCGCCATCCGCCAGCCCACCCGGATCCTCCACGCGGCGGACGACCCCTTCGTGCCATCGGAGACCATCCCGCAGGCCGACGAGCTCGGCCCCGGGGTGTGTCTGGAACTGCAGCGCCACGGCGGGCACGTCGGCTTCGTCCACGGCACCCGGCCCGGCCAGCCCGGCTACTGGCTGGACGGGCGGATCGCCGGGCTCATCGAGGCCGCCCTGGGCAACCCGCCCGCTACCGGCTAGACCGGCCCCGGGATTAGAAGCGCAGCGTCCCGGTCACCCGGACGTCCCGGCCCGGCTCGTCGCGGATGTAGAAGTTGCCGCCGTCCTCGTCGACGAGTGAGGTGTGCTCGGCGTACTGCTCGTCGAAGAGGTTGTGCACCGCCAGCGCCAGGGTCAGGCGGTCGTCGGCCCACGGCTGCCACTCGGCCTGAACGTCATGGAGGTGGTAGCCGTCGCGCTCCGGCTCGTCGTCGGGGACGTCGGTGTGATCGCCTACCCAGGTGAGCGTGTACCCCAGGGTCAGGGTCTCGTGGGCCGCCCAGCGCTGATCGAAGACCAGGCGGTCACCGCCGCCCCCGCCCAGGCGCCGGATCACCCCCACCGGGTCGCCGTCGTCGTCGACGGCCTCGGCGCTGAGGAACGAGAGCCGGGCGTCGTAGGGACCCACGCCCCAGGCGGCGCGCAGCTCGTAGCCGCGCAGGCGGACCGGGTCGCGCTGAATGACCCCGTCGATATAACCATGACCGCTTGATACGGCGGGGGGCCCGCTATCCGTGCGAGTCAGACTGTTCTTGATCCGCGTCTCGAAGAGCGTCGCCTCGAAGTCGAAGCGGTCGCGGGCCGTGATCCAATCCCGCCCCTGGTAGCGCAGGCCGCCCTCGGTGCGGCGCGACTCCTCGGCCTCGAAGGGCTCGCCGTCGTTGAGGTTGGTCTTCTTATCGTCGATGTACTGCAGCCAGCCGATTGGCAAAATACCGGCGCCGCTGACCGCCTCGCCGTAGCCGGCGAACGCACTCCAGCCGGCGCTCATCTCCAGCTCGGCGCTGAGGTTGGGCGAGACGGCGTCGCCGTCCAGGTCCTGCTCCACCAGGTCGGTGTTGTAGTCATCGAAGCGCAGCCCCGCCGAGAGGCGCAGCCGCTCCCAACGCATCCGGTTCTGCAGGAAGGCGCCGAAGTTGCGCGAGCGGTGGCTGAGCCGCGGACCGTCGGTCTGGCCGATGCGCCCGTCCTCGGTGTAGTAGTCGAAACCGGCGGTGAGCCGGTGACGGGTCGGCCCAGCGTCCAGGGTAAAGGTGTTGCGCAGGTCGCCACCGTGCTCCACGGCCCGGGTGGCGGTGCCCTCATCCTGGCGCTCGAGGCGATTGTCGTTGCGGTAGACCCGGGCCTGCCAGTCCACGTGGGGGTCGGCCGGTTGGTAGCGGTGCTCGGCGGTCCAGGTCTCACGCCGCTGCTCCTGGCCCGTTAGCTCCTGGTTCGGGTGGGTCCGCTCGCGGGGGTCGCCGAAGTCACTGCCCCAGGAACCGTAGTGGTGGTCCCCCTCGAAGGTGTTGCGCTGCACGCCGAAGCGCAGCTGGTGCCCGCTGGCCGGAACCCGGCTGATGCGGGCCAGGTAGTCGCGGTCGCGGCCGCCGGAGTACGGCATGCTCCCGCCGCCGCCAACGCGGTAGTCATCCCGGTTGACCGCACCGATGTGGGCCAGGACGCCCCAGTCGCCGCCCAGCCGGCCGAAGGCGGTGGCCGAGCCGCGCTCGGCCTCGTCGGCGCTGGCGTAGCCAGCGCGCAGGCGGGCCCCGATCTCCTCGTCGGGGTCGAGCAGGTCCTGGGCATCCACGGTCTCAAAGCGAACCGACCCCCCCAGGGCACCGGGGCCCTGGTCCGCCGCCGGACGCGGGTCGAGATCGGCCGACCGCAGCAGGTCCGGGTCGAGGCCGGTCAGGCCACCGCGGTGCTGGTGAAGATTGCGCCCCTGGCGGGCGCCGTCGACGCTGACGTTGAGGTTGCTCGACTCGACACCGCGCAGGTAGAGGCGCTGGGCGTTGCGGCTGCCGCCACCGACCCCGGCCGAGGCCTCGCCGCGGAAGATCTCGGCGCTGCTGGAGGCCTGGCGGCGCTGCAGGGCTTCGCTGTCCGCGCCGCGTCCCAGGGGATCGCCGCCGGCCTCGATGCGCACCGGCGACAGATCGGTGGAGGAAGCGATCGGTTGGTCATCGTCCGCGGCGTGGGCCGGGACCGACACCGCCGTGGCCAGCAAGGCACCGAGCAGGCGCCCGGGTTTTCGATCGTTCGGATTCATGTTCAGCGCTCCTCGTCTTGCGACGGGCGCTGGCGACTCAAACTGGGGGAGCGACGACGGCTGCAGCGCCGCCGCCGGACGGATGGGATCACCGGCAAGCTCACCCCCAGGCGCGCCGCCCGCACGCCGTTTCGTGGGTTGCTGTGGGCCGGTCTCCGGGCTCGTGGGGGGACGCTGGATGCGTCGTTGCGGATCGCCTTCCCGCGAGGGCCGCCGGGTGACGGCTGTCTCGCAGTGGCCTGTGATCCGCAGGCCCCACCTACCGTTGCGGGGGCAGCGCCGGCTTCACTGCTGGGTGCAGCTGGACCGGACTTCCCGTTTAACCCCAGGCGATCCTGTTGCGCCTGCGGGCACCCACATCGAAGTCGCGGAGTTTAGGCAGGCTGATCGGCCGGTTGCAAATCGACGAGCCGGACAGTTCGTCGCAGGGGGCGCGATCCCCGTGCCCACCCCCGGGGGATGCACCGACGGAACGCGCACCTAGCCCGCCGGCCGCCCCGGCACGCCGAGCGCCTCCAGCCAGGCGGGTTCCAGGGCCTGCTCCAGGGTGTCGGCAAGGCGATCCAGCTCCGCCTCGATGCGCGCCTGCTCGTCGCCACCCTCGCCCTCCAGGGCGAACCACTCCACCAGCAGGGCGCGGCGGAACGGCCCGCTGTCGAAGAGCCGGTGGAGGTAGCTGCCGAGCACGCGGCCGTCGTCGGAGCGCGCCACGAAGGGGAAGAGGCCCTCTTGGGCGCCGGTGACACCGTGGTGGATCTCGTAGCCGGTGACGGTCACCGGCGCCGGCCACTCGGCGTGGCCGTGCACCTCGGCCAGCTGCTTGGTCGCCGCCAGGCGGGTGCGCACCGGCAGCAGGCCTAGGCCCGGGGCGCTGCCGCCGCCCTCGACCCCTTCCGGGTCCTCGATGTGCTCGCCGAGCATCTGCAGCCCGCCACACAGGCCGACCACCCGGCCTCCATACCGACAGTGGCGCAGCAGCGCCTCGGCCACGCCGGATTCACGCAGCCAGGCCAGATCCGAGAAGACGTGCTTGGAGCCGGGCAGGACGATCAGATCCGCCCCGTCGAGATCCCGCGGCTGCCGGGCGAAGCGGACGTGGACCCCGGACTCCGCATCCAGGGCGTCGAGGTCGTCGTGGTTGCTCATCCGCGGATAGGCCACCGCCACCACCTGCAGGGCGCCGCCGGGGCCGCGCGGCCCGGCCATCCGGTAGGGGGCGTCCTCCTCGGGCAGGTGCAGATCGGGCACCGCCGGGACCACGCCGATCACCGGCACGCCCCCGCGCTCGGCGAGCTGCGCCGGCGCCTCGCCGAGCAACTCCGGGCTGCCCCGGAAGCGGTTAATGATCAGCGCCTCGACCCGGCGCCGGTCGGCCGCATCAAGCCACTCCAGGGTGCCGAGCAGGGAGGCGAAGACGCCGCCGCGGTCGATATCGCCCACCAGCCAGACCGGGACGTCGGCGGCCTCGGCGAAGCCCATGTTGGCGATGTCCCCCTGGCGGAGATTGGGCTCTGCCGGCGAGCCGGCGCCCTCGACCAGCACCACGTCGTAGGCGGCACGCAGGCGCTCGAAGGACTCGAGCACCGGCGGCAGCAGCGGCTGGCGGGCCTCACGGAAGGCGCGCGCCTCGAGCCGCCCGGTGACCTGGCCCTGGAGCACCACCTGGGCGGTGCGCTCGGCCTCGGGCTTGAGCAGCACCGGGTTCATGTCGGTGTGCGCCGGCACCCCGGCGGCCAGGGCCTGGAGCCACTGGCCTCGGCCGATCTCGCCGCCGTCGCGGGTGACCGCCGCGTTGTTGCTCATGTTCTGCGGCTTGAACGGCGCCACGCGGACCCCATGGCGGGCGAGCAGGCGGCAGAGACCGGCTACCAGCGCCGTCTTGCCGGCGCCGGAGCAGGTGCCCTGGAGCATGAGGGTGCGGGCACTCACCACTCGATCCCCGGCTGGGCGCGCACCCCGGCCTCGAAGGCGTGTCGCACGGCGCCTACCTCGCTGACCGTATCCGCGGCGTCGATCAGCGGCTGCGGCGCGTGACGGCCGGTAACCACCACGTGCTGTTCGTAGGGCCGCCGGGACAGGTCATCCAGGACCTCGCCCAGTTCCAGGTACTCGTAGCGCAGGACGATGCACAGCTCATCGAGCACCACCAGCGACGGCCCCTCCTCACACAGCCAGCCCCGGGCGGCGCGCCAGGCCTCGCGGGCAGCCGCCACATCCCGCTCGCGGTCGGCGGTCTCCCAGGTGAAGCCCTCGCCCATCACCTGCCAGTCGACCCCGGGCTGGTCACGGAAGAAGGCCTCCTCGCCGGTGGCCCGGCCGCCCTTGATGAACTGCATCACCCCGGCGCTGCGGCCGTGGCCCAGGGTCCGCGCCACCATGCCCAGCGCCGACGAACTCTTGCCCTTGCCCGGGCCGGTGAGCACCAACAGCACACCGCGATCCTGCTGCGCGCGGGACCGGCGCTCCTCCATGACCGCCCTCTTGCGCTCCATGCGCGCCGCGTGCCGCTGCGGATCCTTCGCGTCTTCACGCATCGCTTCGCACACCTCGTTGCTCGGGAGAAACCGCTCCCCGGGGAAGCGGCGACAGGTAGCCTACCGGCTCAGGAGCCCGGCGACGACCTCGGGCGCCGAGGGAAAATACGCGTGGAAGTAGGTCGCCGTCAGGCTGCCGACCCGGTAGACGCCCTCGGCCGGGCTGCCGCTGCGCCGCACGGTTTGCTCCGTGGGCTCCAGGGCCGTCTCCAGCCGCGAGTGGTGGAAGGTGTGGCCGCGCAGCTCGCCCTCCGGGCGGGACAGGCTCTGCAGGCCGATGCCCGTCAGCCGCCCGGCCATCTCGGCACGCCCCGCGAGGAGGCCGAGCATCGGGTGCTCGACGCCCTCGCCATCGACCAGCGACTCGGCGCAGTACATCAGACCGCCGCACTCGGCGAGGGTCGGCCGGCCCGCCGCGTGGTGCTCGCCGATGGCGGCCCGCATCCCGTCGTTGGCGGCCAGGGTGGCGGCGTACAGCTCCGGGTAGCCGCCGGGCAGCCAGAGGGCATCGCAGGGGGGCAGCGTCGCATCGCGCAGCGGCGAGAAGGGCACCACCTCGGCCCCCATCGCCTCCAGCAACTCGAGGTTGGCCCGGTAAGCAAAGGCAAAGGCGGCATCCCGGGCCACCGCGATCCGCTGCCCATGCAGCCGCCGGGGCGGAGCCGGCGGCGCCTCGCCGTGCAGGGCCACCGGGGGCGGCAGGCGGCCCAGGCCGGCCTCGGCGAGCACCGCTGAGGCCGCATCCAGGCGTGCATCCAGGTCGGCCACCTCGCCGGCCTGGACCAGTCCCAGGTGGCGATCAGGTACATGCAGGGCCTCGTCGCGGGGCACCGCCCCGAGCCATTCCACCCCCTCGGGCAGGCTGCCGGCGAGCATGCGCGCATGCCCCGGACTCCCCACCCGGTTGGCGATGGCCCCGATCACCCGCACGTCATCGCGGTGGCGGGCCAGCCCGCCGACCAGGGCCCCGAAGGTCTCGGCCATGGCCCGGGCGTCGATCACCACCGCCACCGGCAGGCCGGCCAGGGCGGCGAGATCGGCACTGGAGGGGTCGCCATCGAAGAGCCCCATGGAGCCCTCGACGAGGATCAGGTCGGCCTCGCGCGCGGCCTCGGCCAGGCGCCAGCGGCACTCGGCCTCGCCGGTCATCCACGGGTGGAGCTGGTAGACCGGCGTCCCGCTGGCCCGCTCCTGGACCATCGGATCCAGGTAATCCGGGCCGTGCTTGAACACCCGCACCCGGCGCCCGGCATTGCGGTGCAGCCGGGCGAGCGCCGCGGTGATCATCGACTTGCCCTGGCCGGAGCCCGGGGCGGCGATCAACAGAGCGGGGACCGTCATTGCCCGAAACCCTAGCGCAGGATGAGCAGCGGCGTGCTCGAGCGCATGATCATGTGGGTGGTCGTGCTGCCGACAAAGAACCGGCGCAACCGCGAGTGGCCGTAGGCGCCCATGGCCATCAGGTGGATATCCTGCTCCTTGCGGTAGTTGCACACCGTCTCGTCGATCCCGCCGGGACGGACCTCGGCGTGGACCGTGAAACCGGCCGCCTCCAGCTGCTGACGCGGGGCGAGCAACCGCTCGCGGTTGACCTCGGTATCGGCGTCAACCAGAAGCAGGTGCGCCTCGAGCCCCTGGAGCAGCGGGCTCTCGGTGATGCGATCGACCACCTTCTGGGCCGCCGGGCTGCCGTCGTAGGCGATCAGGAAGCGTTCCGGCTCGCGGAAGGCCAGCGGCGCCACCAGGATCGGCTTCTGCACCCGGCGGATGGTGCTCTCCAGGTGGCTGCCGATATGCTGCTCGACGGCATCGCCGTCCTCGCCCTGCTTGCCGAGCACCAGCAGGCGCATCTCCTCCTGCGCCTTGTCCAGCACATCGGTCACCTCGCCGTTGCGCAGCAGCCGCCCGGGGGTCTCGATGCCCTGTTCGCGGGCGCGGCTCATGGCGTCCTCGAGGATGGCGCGCGCCTGCTCGCGTGCGAGCCTGCCCCGCTGCTCCTCAAGCTGCACCATCTCGTCGAGGAGGTTTTCCCGCACCCCGAAGGTCAGGTTGCCGCTGAGATCCGCCTCGCGCTCACCGTGCGGGTTGCGATAGGCGTGCAGGAACGTCAACGGCGCCTGCAGGCGCTGTGCGGCCCAAACCGCGTGATCGCAGACGGAGGGCGACGAGCGGGATCCGTCGACGCTGGCGATGACTTTACTCATGGTCGTTGACTCCTTGCCCGGCTCAGTGACCCATCAACCGCTCGACGGCATCCGGCTCGTTGTGGACCGCGTAGCGATCGACGATGGTCGCCGTCGCCTCGTTCATGCCGACCACGTCCACCGCGACGCCTTCGCGGCGGAAGTTTATGACGACCCGATCCAGTGCGGCCACCGACGTGATGTCCCAGAAATGGGCCCGGGTTAGATCGATGGTGACGGTGTCCAGGTCCTCGCCGAAATCGAAGGACTTGCGGAAACGCTCCGCCGAGGCGAAAAAGACCTGGCCGACCACCTCGTAGCGGCGGTGCAGCGTCTGGTCGTCAGGCAGGCTCTGCACATCCGAGCGCACGTACATGAAGCGGCTTACCTTGTTGGCGAAGAACAGCGCCGCGAGCAGGACGCCGGTGAGCACGCCGATGGCCAGGTTATGCGTGAGCACCGTTACGGCCACGGTGCTGATCATGACGATGTTGGTACTCATCGGGTGCTTGGGCAGATCCCGGATCGAGGCCCAGCTGAAAGTGCCAATAGAGACCATGATCATCACCGCCACCAGCGCCGCCATCGGGATCATTTCCAGCAGCGGGGTCAGAAAGACCACGAGGATCAGCAGCACCAGGCCGGCGACCAGCGACGACAGCCGCCCCCGCCCGCCGGATTTCACATTGATCACGGACTGGCCGATCATCGCACAGCCGGCCATGCCCCCCAGGCTGCCGGCGGCGATGTTGGCAACGCCCTGCCCCTTGCACTCGCGGTCGCGGTCGGTCTCCGTATCGGTCAGATTGTCCACGATCCCCTGGGTCATCATGGACTCCAACAACCCCACCACGGTCAACGCCAGCGCATAGGGGAGGATGATCCAGAGCGTCTCCAGGTTCAGCGGGACATCCGGCCAGAGGAACACCGGCAGGGTGTCCGGCAGCTTGCCCATGTCCCCCACGGTGGGGATGTCCATGCCGAGGAACCAGGCCAGCGTGGTCAGGACGACGATGGTCACCAGCGGGGACGGCACCATCCGGGTCAGATACGGGAACAGGTAAAGGATCGCCAGACCGCCGACAACCATCGGGTAGACGGTCCACGGCACATCGATCAGCTCCGGGATCTGCGCCATAAAGATCAAGATGGCCAGAGCATTGACGAAACCGGTCATCACCGAGTTCGAGATGAAACGCATCAACTGCCCGACCCGCAGATAGCCGGCGATGATCTGCAGCACGCCGGTCAACAGGGTCGCCGCCAGCAGATACTCCAGCCCGTGCTCCTTGACCAGGGTGACCATCAGCAGCGCCATCGCCGCGGTGGCCGCCGAGATCATCCCCGGCCGCCCGCCGGTGAAGGCGATCACGACCGCGATGCAGAAGGAGGCGTAGAGGCCGACCTGCGGGTCCACACCGGCGATGATGGAGAAGGCGATGGCCTCGGGGATCAGGGCCAGTGCCACCACGATGCCGGCGAGCACGTCGCCCCGGATGTTGCCGAACCACTCCCGCTTGAGCCTGCTCCAGTCCATTCCGTTCCCCAAGTCACCAGACCATTACGCCCCCTTTCGGACCGCTCCAGGACCGAGGGCTCGTACGCAATACGAAACCGCGATGGTGCGCTCACGGGCCGGGCCCGGAGCCTGGATGCCGCGAATCACCAGCAGACCCGGAAGGGCCCGCCACCAAGGAGGGCGCTGTTCGTGCCAATCGCGAAAGGGCGAGGATCCTACCAGCCCTGGGGGGGCGAATGACAGACGGAGACCTCCGCGAAGCGCACCGCACCCTCGCCGGCGGGCACACGGATTGACGGCACATGCCCTGCGGCCGGATACTTACCGGCAATTTGCCGGCGATCCGTCCAACCGGTGGCAACACGGAGCGGGAGGCAAGCGTGAACCGCGTGATCTTTAATCAGAAAGGCGGGGTGGGCAAATCCACCATCACCTGCAACCTGGCCGCCATCAGCGCCGCCTCCGGGTTGCGGACGCTGGTGGTCGACTCCGACCCGCAGGGCAACTCCTCGCAGTATCTGCTCGGCGCCGATGCCGACGCGTGCGAGTCCACCATCGCCGACTTCTACGCCTCGACCCTGGGTTTCCGTCTCGGCCCCCGCAAGCCGGCGGATCTCGATCAGTTCATCACCGAGACCCCGTTCGAGAACCTCTCGATCCTGCCGGCCAACCGGGAGTTGGAGGCGCTGCAGAACAAGCTGGAGGCGCGCTACAAGATCTACAAGCTGCGCGACGCCCTCTCCAGCCTGCAGACCCCATTCGACGCCATCTACATCGATACCCCGCCGGCACTGAATTTCTTCAGCCGCTCGGCGCTGATCGCCGCGCAACGCTGCCTGATCCCCTTCGACTGCGACGACTTCTCCCGCCGTGCGCTCTACGAGCTCGTCGAGCACCTGGAAGAGATCCGCGAGGATCACAACGAGGCGCTGCGGGTCGAGGGCATCGTGGTCAACCAGTTCCAGCCCAGCGCCAATCTGCCACGGCAGCTGGTCGAGGAACTGATCAACGAGGAACTGCCCATCCTCGCCCCCCACCTGAACACCTCGGTCAAGGTCCGCGAATCGCACCAGAACGCCCAGCCGCTGATTCACTGGGCGCCGAGGCACAAGCTCACCGGACAGTTCCGCGAACTCTACGAGAACCTCAACGGCGCGACGGTGGCCTGCTAGGGCGCGCCCGGCTACCCGTCCGTCCCGCGGCGGGCCAGAATCCGGTCGAGTTGGTTGGCGAAGGCCTGGCGGTCACGCTGGCTCAGCGCCGCCGCCCCACCGGTCTCCACCCCGCTGGCGCGCATAGTATCCATGAAATCACGCATATTCAGGCGCTCCCGGATGGTGGCGGGCGTGTAGAGCTCGCCACGGGGGTTGAGCGCCTGGGCGCCGGCGTCGATCACCTCGGCGGCCAGCGGGATATCGCCGGTGATGACCAGATCCCCCGCTGCCACCTGGCGGACGATCTCATGATCGGCGACGTCAAAGCCGGGCGCCACCTGGACGGCGCGGATATGCTTGCACGGCGGCACCCGGATCGGGTGGTTGGCCACCAGCGTCAACGGCACTCCCGTGCGCTGGGCGGCGCGAAAGAGGATCTCCTTGATCGCGCCCGGGCAGGCATCCGCATCGACCCAGATCTTCACAGTGTCCTCCAGGCAGGTTCCGTATCGGTCTCAGGAGGCGGCCGGCCATCGAGCCTGTAGCCACCGCGCCACTCCAGCGTAACCGATCGCCACCGCCGCCAGGCAGAGGACCGTGGTGGCTAGCACATTGGCGCCGGCAAGAGCGGGCGCCCGCTCGAGGAGGGTCAGCGTCTCCAGGTTGAAGATGGAGAACGTGGTGAACCCGCCGCAGAAGCCGTTCACGGCGAACTGCCGCCAGTGGGTGGGCAGCGTCCGCTCCGCCGGATCCGCCGCCGCCCAGGCCGCCACGGCACCGATGAGCAGCGAGCCGAGGGTGTTCACCAGCAGGGTCCCCCCAGGGAAGGCCACCCAGCCGGCCACGTGCATCAACCGGTCCACGCCGTAACGGCTCAGCCCGCCGAGGGCGCTGCCGGCGGCGACCCAGAGGGTGATCCTCATGAGCCGCCTCCGGCGATCCACGCCCCCGCCTGCAACCCGATCCAGGCGCCCGCCAGGGTCAGCGCCAGGGTGGCGGCGATGTTCCCCACGGCCCGGACTCCGCTACCCGTCCGGGCGAGGGTGTAGGTCTGCAGGGCGAAGGAGGAGACCGTGGTGTAGCTGCCGCAGAAGCCGATCAGCAGCAGCCTCTCCAGCGTGGCGAATCCGCCGGCCGTGGCGGCGAGCACAGCGGCCAGCACCCCGGCAAGCAGCGCCCCGGTGACGTTGACCACCAGCGTCCCCCAGGGGAAGGCCTCGCCCAGGCGCCGGTTGACGGCCGCCGCCACCCAGAAACGGCCCACCCCGCCGAGGGCACTGCCCACGGCCACCGCCAGCGCACCGGCCATACCCGCCGAGGATGCCATGGCTCAGGCCGCCCTCAGGGTGCGAATCCCGTACTGGCGGATCCGCTCAAGAGCTGGGACTTGGCCTCATGAATGTTGACCTGTTTCATCGCACACCGGTATTCGCTAAGTCGGACTAGGCTATACGCCGCGGCCAGGGCCGGACAACGCCGCTGCGCCCTGGCGGCCCGGTCAGCGGCGCACGCTCAGCCGCCCTCCGTCGGCCAGTTCCCGGGGCGGGTGCACCACTACCTCGGCGCCGGCCTCCAAGCCCGAGTGGACCCGGGTCAGACGGGCACCGCGTTCGCCGATAGTCACCGGCTGCAGCCGCGCCCGCCCCTGCTCGACCACGAAGACCGCCCAGCCGTCGTCGTGGCGGAACAGGGCGCTGGTCGGCACCCGCAGCACGTCCTCCGCCGACCAGAGCACGAAGACCGCGTTGACCCGGTAGCCATCGCCAAGGCGCGCCCACGCCTGCCGGGGCGAGGCGAGATCGGCGATGACCCGCACCCGCCGCTCCTCCACGCCGAGGGCGGTAATGTACTCGAAACCGTAGGGCTCCACCCGGCGGACCACGGCCTCCAGGGGCTCGGCCTCGCCCCAGCGTTCCAGGCGCACCAGCATCCCGGGGGCGATGCGCACCGCATCCGCCGAGCGCACCTCGACCTCCACCTCCAGCCGGGCGAGATCGGCCAGTTCCAGGATCGGATCACCGGGCTGCACCACCCGGGCGCTCTCGAAGTGGCGCTGGAGGATCACGCCGTCGATGGGGGCACGCAGACGGATCGGCTCGGCAGCGCCGGCGTCCAGGGCCTCCTCCCCCTCCCAGCGCAGGACCGCCTGGGCCTGATCCCGCTGGGCCTCGGCGCTGGCCACCCGGAACTGCGCCGAGCGCCAGGCCGCCTGGGTCTGCCGGCGCTCGGCGTCGGCCCGCTCCACGCTCCGCTCCGAGACCGCCCCCTCCTCGCCCAGGGCCGCCAGACGGCGGTACTCATCGGCCGCCGATTCCGCCGTCGCCCGAGCCGCCTCGGCCTCCTCGCGGGCCGCCTCCAGCGCCGAGCGCGCCGCCTCCAGCTGGGCCCGGGCCTGCTCCCGGGCCCGGGCGTCGAGCACCGGGACGGCCATCGGGTCGAGGGTGGCGAGGACCTGCCCGGCCTCCACCCGATCCCCGGGCTCGGGAGTGACCCGCCGGGCCTGGGCCGTTGCCGGGGCGGAGAGGAGATAGCGATCGGCCACGCGGGTCTTGCCCTCCTCCTCCAGGGTGACCTCCAGGGCGCCGCGGCTGACCGCCTCGGTGTCCACGAGGATCGGCGCCGGCCGCAGCACCAGAATAAGCAGGCCGATGACCGCGACCCCGGCCAGGGTCCATGCGATGACCGATTTCCAGCGTGGCTGCATCCCTACTCCCTCGATTTCAGGGCCTCGACCATGTCCAGCCGGTCCAGCCGGCGCCGCACCACCCAGGCCGAGAGAGCGGCGACGCCAAGCAGGACCAGGGTGGCCAGCGCCATGCCAGCCGCCGACGGGATCATGGGGACCCGGTAGAGCTCCGACTCCGCCGCCTGGACGATGATGGCGTAGAGGTGGTGGCCGATCACGAACCCGATGGACAGGGCGGCGGCGATCAGCACCGCCTGCTCGCCGAGGAGCAGATAGGCGATCTCGCGCCGGGTGAAGCCGAGCACCCGCAGGCTGGCCAGCTCGCGCCCGCGCTCGGCCAGTGCGATCCGGGCGTTGTTGTAGACGACCCCGAAGGCGATGGCACCGGCGAGCAGCGTGGTCATCGCCGCGGTGGCCATCATCGTGCCGGCCACGTTCTCCTCGAAGTTGCGCATGGCGGCATCGGCCTCGGTGGCCCCGGCCACCCGCGGGCGGCGGTCGAGCTCGCGCAGCAGGGGGCCGCGCTCCTGCCCGGCAAGACCCAGCCAGGCCCCGGAGATCGCCTCGCCCTCGCCGAGGAGCCGATTGAGTGCGTCCAGCTCCATGTAGACCGACACCCCCAGGTACTCGGCGATCACCCCGCTGACCGGGACCTCCAGCGTCTGCTGCCGCCCCTCGAGCACGCGGATCTCCAGCGTATCCCCGGGCCCGACCTGCAGCTGTTCGGCCAGGTAATCCGTCAGCAGCACCCCCTCCCCCGGCAGCGGCACCGTACGCAGGTCGGTATCGAGCAGCCGCCGCAGGTCCGCATCCGGCTCCAGGCCCAGCACCGCCATGCGGTGGCTGCGGTGTCCGAAGGCGACCTCCGCCGCCACCTGGCGAAACGGCTCGGCGCGATCGACACCGGGCAACCCGGCAAGCTCGTGGATCACCTTGCGCGAGGTCGGCTCGTAGAAGGAGACCGTCACGTCATCGCGCTGAACCAGGTTGAACTGGACGTCGATCATGGTGTTGAGCGCGTTGCGCTGATACGGGCCGATCATCAGGATCGCCACGGCCAGGGCGATCCCCACGGTGGCCAGCCCGGCGCGCAGGGGACGGCGCTCGAGACCGCGCAGGATCATCCGCGTCGGCTGGCTGAACCAGCGCTGCAGCCCAAGGCGCTCGATCAGTGTAGGCTGATAGGTCGGCGGCGGCTCCGGGCGCATCGCCTCGGCCGGCGGCAGGCGGGCGGCACGGCGGACCGCCAGCCACGTCCCGAGCAGCGCCGAGAGCGTGGTCACCGCCGCGGCGATGGCGACCACCGGCGGCTGGAGCCGAAACCCGAGGAAGGGGAAGCGGAAGAAGCCGGCGTAGATCTCGGCCAGCTGCACCCCCAGCCAGTACCCCGCGGCCACGCCGGCGAGCACCCCGAGCACGACGATGAGCAGCACCAGCCGGACGTAGTGCCCGGCGATGGCCAGCCGCGAGTAGCCGAAGGCCTTCAGGGCGCCGATGATCTCGCGCTGCGTGGCCACCAAGCGGCTGACCACCACATTGAGCAGGAAGGCGGCCACACCGAGGAAGATCGCCGGGATCACGTAGGCCAGGTTGGCCAGCTGGGTCAGCTCGTCCTCGAGCAGAGCGTGGGAGAGCTGATCCCCCCGGTCGTGGGCGCCGCGCCCGCCCCAGGGCTCCAGTAGGCGGTCCACGGCCTCGATGACGTCACCGGGCCGGGCGCCGTGCTGCAGGGTGAGAAGCAGGTCGTTGAAGGCCCCGTCCATGTCGTAGGCCGCGGCCAGGGCCCGGCGATTCATCCACAGGATGCCGTAGCGCTCGTAGTCGGGGAGGATCTCGCCCGGGCGGATCTGGTAGATGAACTCCGGCGATACCGCCACGCCGACCACCTCCAGGCGCTGGTAGCGGCCGCGGATGATCGCCGCCAGATCATCGCCGGGACGCAGCCCATGGGCCTCGGCGAAGGCGTCACTGACCACCACCTCGGCCTCGCGGTCCGGCTCCGGCAGCCGCCCCTGGCGCAGGTGGAGGCGGTTCATGTCCGGCTGCCGACCCTCGGGCAGCGAGAGGATGCGCCCGGTCACCGGGTTGTCGTAGCCGGGGACGTCCAGGTTGGCCGCGGTGACCACGCGGTCCTCCACGCGCTGGACGCCGTCGATCCGTTCGATCTCCGTCACCAGGCCCCGGGGGGCCCGCTCGGCGCTAGCGAAGAGATCGGCGAAGCGGTACTCCTGGTAGAAGGCGTCGCGGGTCTCGGTCAGGGCAAAGAGCGCGGTGAGGAACATCATCAGCGTCGCCACGCCGCCGGCGATGACCACGGCGATGGCGATCACCTGCCCGCGCAGGGTCACCAGCTCGCGCAGCAGCTTGCGGGTGAGCGCGCTCACCAGACCAGCTCCGCCGCCCGGCGCCGCTGGTCATTGATGTGCACCGAGTCGATCAGCCCGTCCTTGAAGTCCACTACCCGGTGGGCCATGGAGGCGATGTCCGCGTTGTGGGTGATCAGCGCGGTGGTAGTGCCCAGCTCCGCATTGATGCGCTCGAGGACCTCGAGCACCGCCACCCCGGTCTTCGAGTCCAGGGCGCCGGTGGGCTCGTCGCAGAGCAGGACCTGGGGGCGCTTGGCCACGGCGCGGGCGATGGCCACCCGCTGCTGCTCGCCGCCGGAGAGCTGCGAGGGGAAGTGGTCCAGTCGGCTGCCCAGCCCGACCAGCGCCAGCGCCTCCTCGGGGGGCATGGGGTCGCGGGCGATCTCGGTGACGATGGCCACGTTCTCGCGGGCGGTCAGACTGGGGATCAGGTTGTAGAACTGGAAGACGAAGCCGACGAAGTGGCGGCGAAAGGCGGTCAGCTCCGCCTCCCCGGCCCGGGTGAGATCGCGCCCCTGGACGATGACACGACCGCTGGTGGGCGTATCGAGCCCGCCGAGGATGTTGAGTAGGGTCGACTTGCCACTGCCCGAGGGCCCGAGCAGCACCACCAGCTCCCCGGCGTAGAGGACCAGGTCCACCCCGCGCAGGGCGTGCACGGCCACCTCGCCCATGCGATAGACCTTGGTGATGCCCTCGGCGCGGAAGACTTCCTGGGCGGGCAACGGGGCGCCTCACGATGACCGGGCAGCGGTTCCCCCTATTCTAGGCGGTCCGCGGCGGCCACGGCCGATGCCCGGGGCATGGCCCCCCGTGGCGCTCAGTCGCCGCGCCGGCGCCGATCCGCCCGAAGCCGGGCGGCGGCGAGGCTGGAGAGCAACGGGATGGCGCCGAGGGCCACCAGCGAGGCGATCATCCCGGTGCTCATCAGCTCCGCCGGGGTGTGGACCGCCTCCAGCTGCGCGCCGGCATTGGTGAGGATGGCCACGCCCGGGAACATCCCCAGCAGGCTGACCCAGAAGTAGGTCCGCGCCGGCATCCGCGTCAGCGCGAAGAGCGCGTTGATCAGGAAGGTAGGAAACGGCTCGGCGATGCGCAGCAAAAACAGCGCGCTCGGACCGTGGTCGGCACAGTGGCGGTCGACGCGCCGCAGCGCTTCCGGGAATCGGCGGCGTACCGCGTCGTGGAGGGCGTAGCGGGTGAGCAGGAAGATCGCCAGCGCGCCGGTGCTCACCGCCACCAGGACCAGCGCCAGACCGGCCCAGAAGCCGAACATCACCCCACCGGCGACGGTCAGCACCCCGCTTCCGGGGACTGAGACCACCGAGAAGAGAAAGCGCAGCGACAGGAAGACGAGCGCCGCCTGCACCGGCTGCGACTCGGCCACCTGCCGCAGCTGTTGCAGCTGGCCGTGCACCCACGCCCACTCCGGCGCGCTGCCGGCCAGCAAGGCGCCGAGCAGGGTCAGCACCAGGGCCGCGAGCGCGGCGCGGGCACCGAGGGTCGTCCAGCTGAGAGTGGCTCCGCTCACGTCGTTTCCGGTGGCCGATGGAGATAGAGCGCGGTGCGGTCGAAGGTCGGCATCCCGTGCCGGCAGCTCCCGGCCGCCTTCTCGCCGTCCGGCGCAGCCCCGTACTGGCCCTCCAGCCCGGGCCGCGGCAGGCGAAAGAGGATACGGGCCGGCGCACGCTGGCGGCGGATGTTGGCAAGGATCGACGTCCGCGGGCAAGCCTGCAGGGCGATCAGCGCCACATCCACCTCGGGCAGGGCGTCGGCCGCCGCATCGGCACAGAGGACCCGGACGCGCCCCGGTCCCTCACCGAGGAGGCCCAGGTGCGCCACCACCGACTGTGCCCCGGCCACGGCGGCGGCGGAGTGATCCACGGCGATCACCCGAGCCCCGCCCAGACGCGCGGCCAGCACCGCAGTGAACGGCAGCGCCCCGCAGCCTACATGCAGCAGCCGCTCGCCGGGCACGACCCCGGCCAGGCGCAGCTCCCGGGCCACCAGCCGGCGGTACGGCCAGGCGTAGAGGTGGAAGAGGAGCGGCCAGCGCGCGCTCCAGCGCTCCAGGGCGGCGACGCCGGGGGCGATCAGCCGCACGGCACGCCGCCTGCGGGCACGAAGACGCGGGCCCCGTCGGCCTCGGCGGCGACCAGCCGCTGGCCGTACAGCGCCTCCAGCGCCTCGGTGACGAGCATCACCTCGGCGGGCCCCCAGCAGGCATCGCCGTTGGGGTAGAGCAGCAGGATGTGGGTACACCAGCGCGCCGCCAGGTTGATGTCGTGCAGGCAGAGGAAGACACCGCGCCCTTCCCGCGCCTGGCCGGCCAGCAGATCCATGACGGCCACCTGATGGCGCAGGTCCAGGTGGTTGGTGGGCTCGTCGGCCAGCCAGACCGCCGGGTCCTGGGCCAGCACGGTAGCCATCGCCAGGCGCTGACGCTCGCCGCCGGAGAGGGTGCTGACCAGCCGCTCCTCGAGCCCGCCGAGCTCCAGCCGCTCCAGCGCCTGCCGGGCGCAGGCCAGATCCTCGGCGGTCTCCAGATCCCACGGCGTCAGGTAGGGGTGGCGACCGATGAGCGCGGTCTCCAGCACCGAGGCCGGGAAGCCGTCGTGGCGCTCCTGGAAGACCACCCCCAGGCGCCGGGCCAGCGCCTTGCGCCGCCAGCGGCGCAGGCTGGCGCCGTCGAGCTCGACCGCACCGGCACGGGGCGCGCGCAGCCCGGCCAGGGTGTGCAGCAGCGTCGTCTTGCCCGCGCCGTTGGGCCCGAGCACGCCCCAGATCTCCCCGGGCTCGATGGTGAGGTTGAGCGGATAGCCATCGGGCCGCTCGGGGATGTCGATGATCAGATCCTGGGCCTGGAGCATGCTTCCCCCCTAACGACTGCGGTGCAGCAGGTAGAGGAACAGCGGCACGCCGAGCATCGCCGTGATCACGCCCACCGGAAGCTGCTCCGGGGCGATGAGCGTGCGCGCGAAGACATCGGCCAGCGCCAGCAGCGCCCCGCCGGCCAGCGCCGCGGCGGGCAGGATCAGCCGCTGGTCGTTGCCCAGCACCAGGCGCAGCATGTGCGGGACCACCAGCCCGACGAAGCCGATGCTCCCGGCAGTGGTCACGGCGACGGCAGTGAGCACGCTGGCCGCCACATAGACCGCCCACTCCAATGGCCGCACGGCGACGCCGAGCGCCGCCGCCTGCAGAGGCCCGCGGGCGAGGACGTTGAGGCTGCGCCCGAGCGGCAGCGCCACCAACACGGCCACGGCCAGGGCGGCCAAGGCGAGCCACGGGCTGCGGGCGTAGGCCAGATCGCCCATGAGCCAGTAGAGCATGCCGGGCAGCTGCTCGGTGGGCCCGACGGCGAGCATGAAGGTGACAAGCGCCCCCCAGCCGGAGGCCACCACCACGCCGGTGAGCAGCAGCCGGGTCGGCGTCCAGCTGCCGGTGCCGTGGGCCAGGCCGAAGACCAGCAGGGTCGAGAAGAGCGCCCCGACGAAGGCCGCCCCGGAGACCAGGGCCATGCCCAGCCCGAGGAGCATCGCCGCCAGGGCGCCCACGGCGGCCCCGCCAGAGAGCCCGAGCACGTAGGGATCGGCCAGCGGGTTGCGCAGCAGCACCTGCATCAGCGCCCCAGCCACGGCCAGCAGCCCGCCGACGGCGAAAGCGGCCAGGGCTCGCGGCAGGCGCAGCTCCAGGACCAGGGTCTGGTGCAGCGGCTCGCCGCTGCCGGCCAGGACCGCGAGGACTTCGCCCGGGGTCAGGGGCACGCTGCCGATGGCCACCGCCGTGGCCACCGCCAGCAGTGCTGCCAGCGCCAGCACGCCCAGGGGCAAAAGGAAGCGCACCGGCGATCCAACCCCACTCGACTGGGCCAGCGCCCCGCCCTCCTCGCTCACGGCGCCGGAGCGGCCCCGCTGATCGGCTGTGCGCCCAATCCCCATCAGCGATTGCGCCGGGCCTGCTCGAGCTTGTCACACAGCGCCCGCGTCCCCTCGAGGATGCGCGGCGTCGGGCGCTGGATCGTCGAGGGCTGGACGAAGAAGAGGTTGTCCCTGGCGGTGGCCTCCAGGACGTCGTAGCGCCGCCACTCGTCCAGCCAGGCGTCGTCGGCCTCGCCCATCCCGCCGGCGACAATCGCCTCCGGGTCGGCCTCGAGGACGGACTCGGTATCCAGCCGCGGGGTCAGGCTGCCGAGATCGCCGAAGACGTTCTCGCCGCCGCAGATGCGGATCGACTCACTGATGATCTGCTCGTCGTTGATGGTCATCACCGGGTCCGGCCAGATCTGGTAAAAGACGCGCACCGGGTCGCGGCCGGCGTACTCGGCCTCGAGTTCCGTCACCGCGTCACGGAAACGGGCCGCCTCGGCCTCCGCGGTCTCCTCGCTGCCGGCCAGGGCCCCGAGCCGTTCCAGGGAGGTGGCGATCTCCTCAAGCTGCCGGGGATCGCTGCGGTAGAGCGGCACGCCCAGCGACTCGATGCGTTCGAGCTGGCTGCTGGAGTTGCCGCTGGTCCAGCCGATGACCAGATCCGGCTCATGGGCGAGGATCGACTCCATATCGAGCCGGTCGTAGCTGCCCACCCGAGGCAGATCGGCGGCCTCCTCCGGGTAGTCGGCGTGGCTGACCGCAGCCACCACATGATCGCCGGCGCCGGCGGCGAAGAGCAGCTCCGTCGCCCCAGGCGACAGCGCCACAACCCGCTGCGCCGGGGCCTCCAGGCAGACCTCTTGGCCGGTGTCGTCCTCCACACAGCGCTCGCCGGCGTGAACCGGCGCCCACGCCGCCAGCGACACCAAGGCGCCGAAAGAGCCGGCTGCCATCACGTGCGTCCACCTTGCCGCCGCGCCCACCATCGACACTTTACGCGGTCTCATCCGCCGCCCGCTGACCGGCCGGGCGCCAGAGCACCTCGCCGCCGTTCTCATAGCGGGAGAGGACCCGGGCAACCACGAAGAGCAGATCAGAGAGGCGGTTGAGGTAAGCCATCGACTCCGGCCGCACCGCCTCATGGTGACTGACCGCCACCACCTTGCGTTCCGCGCGCCGGCACACCGCCCGGGCGACGTGGCAATCCGCCGTGGCCCGGCCGCCACCGGGGAGGATGAACTCCTTGAGATACGGCAGCGAGTCGTTGAAGTAGGCCAACGCCGCATCCAGGCGGTCCACGGCGGCATCCGGGAACGCCTTGTGGCCGGGCACCGAAAGCTCGGCGCCCAGATCGAAGAGTTCATGCTGGACCTGTGCCAGGACGGGCGCCACGTCCTCGGGCAGTTCATGGGCCAGCAGACGCCCCAGGAAGCTGTTGAGCTCATCCACCTCGCCGACGGCCTCGACGCGGTGGCTGTCCTTGTCCACCCGCGACCCGTCACCGAGGCCCGTGCGGCCCTCATCACCGGTGCAGGTGGCGATCTTGGAAAGTCGGTTTCCCATGGTTTCCTTCCTACTCCTCTAGCGGGGCGGCGCACCCGCACAGTAACGCGCCCGGTGCCCTGCGGCACCCTACGCCCCGTGCGGGTGCCCCGCGAATCGGGGTCTGCAGTCGATGCATCCGCTCCATCGACACGCCCCGGTTAATGCTGATTGAAGTGCAGAGAGACGTAGACCGCCCGGCCCGGTTGGTTGTAGCCATCCGCGGTCTCGTAGTCCTTGTCCAGGGCGTTCTCCAGCGTCCCGCGCAGGGTCCACTCCGGGGTGATGGCGTAGCTGGTGCGCAGGTTCAGAAGGCCGTAGCCGGAGAGGCGCGTGTCGTTGGGCCGGTCGTCGTAGCTGCGCCCCCGCGCAAGAGCAGTGGCCCCCACCGAGAAGTCGCCAAGCTGCCGGTCGATATCCAGACGCGCCGATTCATTGGGCCGACGCGGCAGCTCATTCCCGGTATCTCTATCCTCGTGATCGAGGTAGGTAAAGGCGCCGGAGATCTGCCATTCCTGCCAGTGGGCACCCGCCTCCAGCTCGGCGCCGCGGATGCGGGCCTCGTCAACGTTGAAGGGTTGATCTTGGCCAGGCGCCACCTCTCGAGCGGCGATCAAATCATCAATTTCCGTCTGGAAAACGAGCGTATCCACATACACCCGTCTCCCCTGCCAGCGCGCACCTACCTCCGCCGAGACGGACTCTTCCGGAGTTAAGTCCGGATTACCAACCCAAGACGGGAAAGGAGAATAAAGCTCATTGAATGTCGGCGCTTTGAAGGCCGTCCCATAACTCGAACGAAGGCGGAGCCGATCCGTCGCATCGAACCCCCAGGCGACCTGGCCGGTGACGTTGTCGCCGTAGGCCTCGTTGTCGTCGTAGCGCAGGCTGCTGCCGAGATCATGGCGACCCAGGTCCAGCTCCAGCTGGGTGTAGGCGCCAGCGTTGTACCGGCTCGTTTCGTCGTAATCACTGGAGGTATCAACCTCTTCTTCACGCCAGTCCCCGCCGAAGGCCCAGACGTGCCCGGCGCCCCAATACAGCTCGTTCCGCCAACTCACCTCATGGCGCTCGGTGTAATGCCAGGACTCACCGCCACTACTGTCGAAGGTGTCCTGCTCGTCCTTCGCCTGGGAGACCGCCAGCTCGCTAAACCATCGGTCGGTTAGGTCCCCGCGGACACCGCCACGGAGGGCCTGGAAAACGTGGTCCGTCCAGTCCTCTTGGCCTGTGGCCCCATCGAATTCGCTCTGCCCCTTCGAACGGAACCCCGTCGCGAAGAGTTCGGCGCCGCCCGGCAACCGATGGCTGAAACGGCCGCTGAAGCTGGTGTTCTCAAAGCCGTCGGGATCCTTATCGCCCGCACCGTCCTGAACGTTGATCCCGTCCGTCTCGTAGTGGCTGGCCGAGAGCGCGTAGCGGCTCGCCGCGGTCCCGCCGGAGACGCCCACCCCGAATTCCTGAGTATTGAATGAGCCGGCGCCGCCAAAGGCGCGGAAGCGCGGCGGCCCCTCCTCCCCCTCGCGGGTAAACACCTGCACCACGCCGCCGATGGCATCGGCGCCGTAGACGCTGGTGCGCGGTCCGCGCACCACCTCGATGCGGTCGATCTCGGCCGGGGGCAGATACTGCCACGCTGCCCCGCCAAAAGTTGCCGAATTCATCGGCACCCCATCGACCAGCAGCAGGGTGTGGTCGGAGTTGGTGCCGCGCATGGAAAGGTTGGTGGTTTTGCCAAAAGGACCATTGCTCGTCAGGCCCGTGCCCGCCCGCCCCTGCAGCAGATCCGAGACCTGCCGCGGCTGCTGGCGGTCGATCTCGTCGCGGTCGATGACGGAGACGGAGGACAGGGATTCATCGACGGTCTGGGCCATCCGGGTCGGCGTGACCACGAGGGGGGCGAGTTGCGCCGACTCGCCGTCGGTATCGGCCATGGCCGGGACGCTGCTCACGATCAGGCCGGCCGCCACGCCCGCGGCGACCCGGCTGGTGGTGTTGCTGGACATAGTTTCCTCCCTTCCGCGCGCCACCCGCACGCGCGTCGGTTTGATTCCACCGCAGGGAGGAAGACAGGGATGGGGGAGGGATCGCGCTTGCGCCCGGCAAACGGTGGCCTGCCCCGGTCTGCCGCCTCCCGCGGCACCTGGGTTCCTTCAGGCCGGTCTCCGGGCTCGTGGGTGGGGTCGGTGACCCCGGGCGGATCGCCTTCCCGCAGGGCCCGCCGCCGAACGACGACGCCTTGCAGTGGCTTTGATGACCCGCCCCCCACCTACCGTTGCGGGGGCAGCGCCGGACTCGCCGCTGGGTGCGGCTGTACCGGTCTTCCCGTTTCACCCCGCCGCTGCTCGCGCGGGGCACCTGAGGAGCTTGGTACTCTAGGCAGCCCGAGCCTCGCCGTCAAACCGCCGCACCCCGGCGTCCAAAGGAGACGTGATGCAACGCCACCGAGTGGCACAGACCACTGCCCCGGCCCGCCATGGCGCCTGAGCCGCTGCGTATCCTGCTCCTCGGCGGTACCGGCGAGGCGCTGGCACTGGGCCAGGCGCTGGAGCAGGAACCCGGGATCGCCGCGGTCTATTCCGTGGCCGGGGTGACCCGCCGCCCCCGCCTCCCCCGGCTGGCGGTGCGCCGCGGGGGGTTCGGCGGCGTTGCCGGACTGGCCGAGTACCTGCGCCAGCACGGCGTGCACTGCCTGGTGGATGCCACCCACCCGTTCGCCGCCGGCATATCGGCCAACGCGGCGGCGGCCGCGCGGCAGACGGGGACGGCCCTGCTGGCGGTGCGCCGGCCAGCGTGGCAACCGGGCCCGGACGAGCAGTGGCACCGGGTGGCCGATATGGCCGCCGCCGCCCAGGCGCTGGGTCCGCAGCCGGGCCGGGTGCTGCTGACCATCGGCAATCAGGAGGTCCCGGCCTTCTGCGCCGCACCCCACCACCACTACTGGATCCGCTGCCTGGAGCCGCCGCAGCGGGTGCCGCCCGGGGCCCGAATCCTCTTCCAGCGCGGGCCGTTCCATTACACCGACGAGTGCCGCCTGCTCCGCGAGCACGGCATCGACACCCTGGTCACCAAGAACGCCGGCGGGGCCGCCACCCGCAGCAAACTGGATGCGGCCCGGGACTGCGGAGTCCGCATCGTGATGGTCGAGCGCCCGCCGGACCCGCCGGAGGCGGAGGTGGCCATCGACGTCGAGCAGGCGCTGGCGTGGCTTCGCCAAAAGCGGCGGCCCTGACAACCATCACTCTTTCCATAGATGAGTGGACGTTTACAGATCCAGGGGCGGCTGCTAACGTCCCTCGCGCTATTGGGTGCCCGCCGAGGACGCTGCGCCTCGCGGGTTAAACGGGAAGACCGGTTCAGCCGCACCCCGCGGCGAGTCCGGCGCTGCCCCCGCAACGGTAGGTGGGGGGCGGATCACTAGGCCACTGCAAGGCAACGTCGTTCGGCGGCGGGCCTTGCGGGAAGGCGATCCGCCCGGGGTCACCGACCCCACCCACAAGCCCGGAGACCGGCCCATGGCCAACCGGAAGACCGCGGGAGGCGGCGTGCCGGGACCGGGTTCCAGTGCTCACGGCGATTAGCCATAAGCCGTCCCAGGCTGCACGCAACTCGACCCCCGATTCGCTGACTCCCCGCGGTAGGCATTCACGAGCAATCGCGCACGGGCGGTGCGTGAAGGAGTCAGCATGGCTAGAGGAAAGCCCGTCACTCGGGCGTTGATAAGCGCCGCAACCCTCCCCCTGATGACAGCCCCCCAGGTCCACGCCACCGAAGAGGCCCCCACCCTCCTACCCGACCTGACCGTCACTGCAGCCACGCGCACCGAGCGCCAGGTCGAGCGCACGCCGGCGGCGACGGAGATCCTCTCCGGGGAAGACGTTCAAAGAAGCGGTGCGACTATGCTTGACGAAGCGCTTCGGGCCGAGTCAAGCATCTACACCGGAGCCGACAGCAATGCCTTCTCCATTCGCGGCGGCAAACGCGAGGACGTGCTGTATCTCGTCGATGGCCGCCGCATCGCGGGCACCTCCTCTCGGAGCCAGGTGCTCAACCGGATCCCGGTCAGTCACGTCGAGCGCATCGAGATCGTCAAAGGACCTGGCAGCGTGGTCTACGGCGCCGATGCGGTGGCCGGGGTCATCAACGTGATCACGCGACGGCCGGAGCCGGGCCTGGAAGGCGGCGTTTCCGCCCAGGCTGGGACGCCCACCGACGCGGATGGCGGCGAGCGCTATCAAGGGGGCCTCTACCTGGGCGGCGGCAGTCAAGATACACGCTTCCGACTCTTCGCCGACGCACTGGAGCGCAAGGTGTACTCGGAGAAGACCACCACTGAACCAGACGGAGGTGGCGCCCCATCTTCCCAAACCTTTGATCAAGATCTTCGCCCCTCCGCCGATGTGTACACCCTCCGCGGTGGCGTGACCCACTGGTTCACCGATCGCTTCAATATTGATCTCGAGGCCGGTTTCCTGACCGAGGAGCGGCAGGCGCGCCTCACTCAGGGCAGCGGCCCGGGCGGCATCAAAGAGTTTGCGGCCGTGGAGACCGAGGAGAGCGACCGACGTGACCTGGCGGCGACGGCGGAGTGGCTGGCCACCGAAACCCTGGAGCTGCGCTACCAGGCCTACGAGAGCCACTACGAATTTGACCGCGTCCGGTCGCACCTAGCCCCGCAAGACTTCATGTCGGACAACGCGGATAAGGATTTCGGCTTCCGCGAGGCGACCTTCACCGAGCGCGTCAACGACTTCCTGGCGCAATGGCAGCCGGCGCCCCGCCACACCGTACTGACGGGCCTCGAGCACAAGCAGCAGATCTACCAGGACCTCCAGCCAGAAGACGAACCCGAGCACGACCAGTGGGTGGGCGGCGGCTTCCTGCAGCATGAGTGGCAGGCCACGGACCGCCTGGATCTGGTCTACGGTGTCCGGCACGACGAGACCTCCACGGAGGCGGACAGCACCTCGCTGCAGGCCGGAGCGGTCTACCGCCTGGCCCCCGAAGCCCGACTGCGCGCCCAGTACGCGGAGGGCTTCAAGCTGCCCGAGCTGCGGTCCTTCCACGTCGACACGGAGGACGGTCAGGGTCGCGAAGTTCGCGGCGCCTACGTGATAGATGAAGATGTCGGCAAGGACGAGCGGCACGAACTCGATCCGGAAAGCAGTCGCAACTACGAACTCGGCATCGCCGGCGATCTGGACCTGCACAGAGATGTCACGGCGTTCTACGACATCGGATTGTTCTACACCGAGTACGACGATCGCATCGGGCGGGCACCTGGCAACGGTTACCAAACCTTCAAAAACGTCGACAATGCGCGCAGTCAGGGAACCGAACTCCAGTTCGGTGTCGCCTTCGACCCGCAACTGGAGCTGAGCCTGGCGGCCACCTACCTCGACGCCATCGACCGCGACAGTCGGGAGACCCTTCCCGACACACCCGAATGGACGGCGGTGGCGAAGGCCCTGTGGACCCCGACGGACCCACTGGAGCTCCAGCTGCGGACCCGTTACGTGGATGAGGTCTCCGATGGCAACGACGACTGGGACAGCGCCTACACCCTCACCAGCCTGGACGTCGGCTATGCGCCCGCGGCCTGGGATGGGCTCAGGCTCCAGGGCGGCATCGAGAATCTGTTCGATGAGAGCAACGACTCCTCCCTCGAAACCGACCCGGGGCGCTTCGCCCGTGCGGGGGTACGGTATGATTTCTAGCTATGAGTCAGGATGCCTCCCAGCCGGCTGATCCCAAGGCCGGCACCGCCCTGCGCCGCGGCTGGACCACCGGCGCCTGCGCCGCCGCCGCGGCACGGGCGGCCTTCACGGGGCTGATCAGCGGCGCCTTCCCGGATCCGGTCACCGTCCGCCTGCCGCGGGAACGCGCCCCGGCCTTCGCCTTGGCCGCTCAGGCCTGCGGCGACGGCTGGGCGCGAGCCGGCGTCATCAAGGACGCCGGCGACGACCCGGACGTCACCCACGGCGCCCTGGTCTCGGTGACCGCACGCCCCGGCGCACCGGGCGGCGGGGTGCGGCTGCGCGCCGGCCCCGGCGTGGGCACGGTGCGCCGCAGCGGTCTGCCCGTCGCCGCCGGCGAGCCAGCGATCAACCCCGGTCCGCGGGGCTACATCGAGCAGGGTATCCGCGAGGCGGCGGCCGAGCTGTCGGTGCCGGCCGACGTCACCCTGGAGGTCGCCATCGAAGACGGGGAACGCCTGGCGGCGCAGACCCTCAACCCGCGATTGGGGATCGAGGGCGGGCTGTCGGTGCTCGGCACCACCGGGGTGCTGGTGCCCTTTTCCTGCGCCGCCTGGATCGACGCCATCCAGCGCGGCATCGACGTGGCCCGGGCCGCCGGGCTCGGGCATGTGGCCGGGAGCACCGGACGCACCTCGGAGCAGGCGGTGCAGGCCTACCACGGGCTCCCGGACGAGGCGCTGATCGACATGGGCGATTTCGTGGGCGGGATGGTCAAGTACCTGCGCCGGCACCCGGTACCGCGGATCACCATCGCCGGCGGCATGGCCAAGATCACCAAGCTCGCCCAGGGCTTTCTCGATGTGCATTCGCGCCGCGGGCAGGCCGATCTGACGGCGCTGGCCGAGACCGCTGCACAACTCGGCGCGGATGCCGCCTGCCAGGAGGGCATCGCCACCGCCAACACGGTCGCCGAGGCCTTTGACCTCGCACAGGCCGCTGATCTCCCGCTGGGCGACGCGGTGGCGCGGGAGGCGCAGCGCACCGCCCTGGCCCTGGTGGATCCGGCAACCAGCGAGGTGGAGGTGCTGATCTTCGATCGCCGCGGCCAGCCCGTGGGCCGGGCCGGCTGGGCACGGCACTGAGACCTACCAGCGGCGGGCCGCTGCCTCGGCCTCGGCATTGGTCGGCCGCGCGATCAGGCCGCCCCGGGTGACCGCCACCCGGTACTCGGCGCCGTCGGCCATGGGCAGGTAGGTGGCGCTGCCGTAGGTGGCGTCCACCCAGGGGAGACGATCGCCGTGGCGCTGACCCAGCAACCAGGGGTCGATACCCCGCTGCGGCGGGGCCAGGGGGTGCACGGTACGCAGCGCGGTGCGCTCGGCCTCGGGGTCGGCGTAACGACCACTGATCCGCTCCAGCCGGTAGCGGGTCTCCAGACCGAGCACCGTCGCAAAGCCACTCCAGCGCAGCACGCGGGCATCCACCTGCCACTGATCGCCGGCCAGCGGCACGGTCACACGCCGCCCGTCCGGGTAGATCAGCCGCGCCACATAGCGCTGTCCGGCCACCTCCTGGAAGCGCAGCGCCAGCACCGGGCGCTCCCGCTCCAGCCGCTCATAGGCCAGCAAACCCAGCCCGAGGGCGCCGGCGGTTCCCAGCCCGCCGAGCAGGATCAGCCCGGCGGCGAGCACGGACACCCCGCGGAGTAGGCGACCGCGCAGCAGCGCCCACCCACCCGTGACGGCCAACCCCAGGGCGAGGACCAGCAGCACCGCCGCCGCCATCAGCACCGCCCAACCGGCCCCGCTGATCTGAGCTGCCGTTTCAAGCCCCCCGTGCATGCGGCCTCCCGCGCCAACGCGCGACGCTGTACCCTGTGCGGGATGATACGCTGTACGATTGCGTATATGGTGTCCGGAGCGCTCGGCCGGGGCCGTCTCAGCCGGGCTCGCGGTGTAAGCGCGCACCCTGTTCCGCGCAATCAGTCGTTTGATACAAAGTAGCCGATGAACTAATCGGGAGGTCCGGTATGGAAGCGTTTGATCCAATCCTGCTACTTGTCGTCGGTGCCGTGGTCGGTGCCGCTGTGGGTGCCTACGTCGGGCGCGCCTCTTCGCCCAACACCCAGGAGATCCGCGACGCCGAGAGCGTGGCCCGCCGCAACCGCGAGGAAGTGCGCAACGTCCGCAGCGAGGTGGACCAGCACTTCGAGCAGACCGCCCAGATCATGGGCGAGGTCACCAAGGCGTACCGTCGCCTCTACGAGCACATGGCCACCAGCTCCCAGCGTCTGGCGCCCCGCCGCACGCAGGACCTGGTCAAGTCCCTGGGTGACCAGCGCCTGCTGTCCCAGGACGTGGTCGAGCAGTCCGCACGACGCATGAGCGAGATGAAGGCCAAGGAGCAGCGTGAGGCCCAGGCCCGCCGCCAGATCAGCCAGGAGCGTTCCGAGCGCTCTTCCGGCGACCGCTCCGCCAGCAGCAGCAGTGGCGGCAGCAGCCGCAGCGCCGGCAGCAGTCGGAGCAGCGGTTCCTCCGAGTCGGCCATCGGCTCCTCCAGCCGCTCCTCCGAGTCCGCCATCGGCCGTCGCCCGACGCGCAGCCGCTCCACCACCTCTTCCTCCCGGTCCCGCAGCAGTGCCCCGGAGCGTACCCGGAGCACGGCCACCGAGGAGCGCAGCAGCAGCAGCGGTGAGAAGCGGCGTCGGCGCCCGAGCATCTTCAGCTGAAGAGCTGCCCGGGGACGTGAACGGTCCACCGACCGTTCATGGCGATACGGACCCCGGGGCCTGCCGGCCCCGGGGTTTTTTTGACCCATCGACCAATCCTGATTGGTTCCAGTTCTTATCTCTTTCGGGATATAGCACCCCGACGCTGCGCCTCCATCCTTGGTGAAAGATCAGACATTTTGTCGCACCCAAGGAGTGAGGAGGCTAACCATGCTGGACACCCTGAAGACCGCCTGGACACCGGCCGTTGCCTGGGAGCACCTGCTCGGCGCCGAGCGGCTGTTCATCCTGGATGTGCGCAACCCCGACGAGTTCGAGCGCTGGCGCGTCGAGGGCCCGCACGACACCCCGACTATCAACGTCCCCTACTTCGAGCTGCTCGACCTCGATGAGGACGCCGACGACGTGGACGCGGCCGTGCTGCGCGGCATCCGGGCGCAGCTGTCCGACCGGTTACCCACCGACCACACCATCCTGACGGTCTGCGGCGAGGGGCACACCTCGGAGCACCTGGCCCACGGCCTGCGCGAACTCGGCTACCCGGCTCTGAACCTGGAGGGCGGCATGGAGGCCTGGGGCGATTTCTACTACCACCGGGTAGTGGGCAACCACGAGCGCTACACCGTCTACCAGGTGATCCGCCCGGCCCGTGGCGACCTGAGCCACGTGATCATCAGCGACGGTGAGGCCGCTGTCATCGACCCCAATCGCCACGTGGACGTCTACGAGGAGCTGATCCATGCGCGGGGAGCCCGCATCACCCAGGTCCTCGACACCCACGCCCACGCCGACCACATCAGCGGCGGCCCGGAACTGGCCCGTCGCCACCGGGTCCCCTACCACCTGCATCCCTACGACGCCATCCACCCGATGGACATGCTGCCGGCCCGCATCGACTTCGCACCGCTGTATGCCGATCAGTCGGTGCGCGTCGGGGCGATCACGCTGCGCGCCCTGCACGTCCCCGGCCACACCCTGGGCATGGTGGCTTTCCTAGTCGACGAACAGTACCTGGTCTCGGGGGACAGCATCTTCCTGGAGTCCATCGCCCGCCCCGACTTGGGCGGCGCCGCCGAGGCTTGGACGCCGCTCTTCCATGACTCCCTGCAGCGGCTCCTGGCCCTGCCCGAGGACACCGTGGTCCTGCCCGGCCACGCCACCGACCCCAGCGTCGCCGATACCCGGGGCCGTTTCTGCGCCGAACTCGGTCCCCTGCGCCGCAGCAATCCGGGGCTGCGACAGGTGGATGCCGGTCCGGAGCCGTTCCGCAGCTATATCCTCGGCAGCCTGCCCCACTTTCCCAAGGCGTATATCGAGATCAAGCGGGTCAACATCGGCCTCGTCCAGCCCGACGAAGCAGAGGCCCGGCGCCTGGAGGTGGGCAAGAACGTCTGCGCCCTGAGTGAGGCCGCGGCCGCCTGATAGCGGCCCGGCCCGCGGTACCCCGTTGGAGATATTTGCATGACACATGCGCGCGTCATGATGGATGACGCACCAGCCAAGACCAGCAGGGGACCCCGCGATGGACCACTACCCGATCTTCCTCAAGCTCCACGGCCGCAACTGTCTGGTGATAGGCGGCAATGAGACCGCCGCCCGCAAGGCCGAGGATCTGCTCGACAGCGGGGCGACCGTCACTCTGGTTGCCCGCGAACTCGGCGGGGACTGTGAGGAACTGCTGCAGCGCCATCCCGACCGGGCCCACCATCGGGCCGAGGACTACCGCCCCGGCATGGAAGAAGGGGCGGCGCTGGTGCTCAACGCCGCCAACCACGAGGCCACCGACCAGCTGGTCTACCGCCGATGCTGCGAATGGGGCATACCCGTCAACACCGTCGATCGGCCGGAGTACTGCAGCTACATCACCCCGGCGGTGGTGGACCGCTCCCCGCTGCAGGTGGCGATCACCAGCGGTGGCGCCGCGCCAGTGCTGGCCCGTCAGGTACGCAGCCAGATGGAGACCCTGCTGCCCACCGCCTACGGGCGGCTGGCCGCCCTTGCTGGCCGCCTGCGGGAGCGCGTAGCTGCCGCCCTCCCCACCGGGCGGCAGCGCCTGCGGTTCTGGGAACAGGTCTTCGAAGGCCCGGCGGCGGAGTCCATGCTCGCGGGTCGGGAGCGGGAGGCCGAACAGGCAATGCTCGAGCTGCTGCGCCAGGAACAGGCCCGCAGTGACGGGCGCGGCGAGGTCTACCTGGTGGGTGCCGGCCCAGGCGACCCCGACCTGCTCACCTTCCGCGCCCTGCGCCTGATGCAGCGTGCCGACGTAGTGCTCCACGACCACCTGGCGGCGCCCGCGCTGCTGCGCCTGGTGCGCAAGGACGCCGAGCGGATCCCCGTCGGCAAGCGCCGTGGCCGGCACACGCTGCCCCAGGAGGCGATCAACGACAAGCTCATCGAGTTGGCCGCTGCCGGCAAGCGGGTGCTGCGCCTCAAGGGCGGGGACCCGTTCATCTTCGGCCGCGGCGGCGAGGAGATCGAGGGGCTGATCGAGCACGGCATCCCGTTCCAGGTGGTGCCGGCGGTGAGCGCCGCCCAGGGTGCTGCGGCCTACGCCGGCATCCCCCTGACCCACCGGGATCACGCCCAGAGCTGCCGCTTCCTGACCGGGCACCGCCGCCACGGCGCCCTGGAACTCTCCCAGTGGGCCCCGTTCCGCCGCGACGAGACGCTGGTGGTCTACATGGGGCTCACCCATCTGGAGACGGTCTGCGCCCAGCTTCAGTCGGGCGGCCTGCCGCCGGACCAGCCCGCCGCAGTGATCGATCAGGCCACCACCCCGGCACAGCGTGTGATCACCGCCCCGCTCGGCGAGTTGCCCGGACAGGTGCGCAATGCGCGGCTCCAGGGCCCGGCGCTGATCGTCGTCGGCCCCACCGTGACGCTCCAGCCGCAACTGGGGTGGTACCACAGCTCACCCAACGCCGAGCCGGCCTTCCCGGAGCACGGCTGCCTGAACAGCGAGCCGCGCCCCGTCCGCCGTCGCGTCCCGGCGGATACCGAACAGGCCTAAGCGGCCGTCCACCTCCTGCGCAATAACCGAGACCCGGGCCGAGCTGGCCCGGGCCTCGGCGGTTTAAGGCGGGGCGGCGCAGAGACCCCGCCGGGGCTTGCGCGCCTTACAGCCGCGCCTCGTGGTAATAGAGACGCACCGCGTGGCGGGCCTCGGCGAAGACCAGCCAGCGTTCGATGAGCGCGCCGAGCAGCGCCACCGCCACCGCCGCGTAGGCCCACACCGCCCCGGCCCCAAGGGCCACGGCGCTCAACGCGGCGATGGGGAAGGCGAACGTTGCGGCCAGTGCCAACCCACGGTAGACCTGCGCGCGCCCCTCGGGCAGGGGGTACTGGAACTCCCAGGTCAGGAAGTTGCCGGCGGTGTGACCGGCGTCGACCAGGCGCACCGGGGCACCGCTCAGCCCCAAGGCCGTCGTCTTGCTGGAACTGCCGGGACGGCGGTTCCACAGGTACCAGGCCGACTTGGTCACTGCGGCCACCGCCAGCAGCGCCACCCCCATGGCCGCCGCCGGGGCCGGATCGGCGCCGAAGAAACCGCGCACGGCGGCGAGCACGGCGGCGCCCAACCCCAGACCGATGAGCAGGTAGTTTACCGGGGTCAACCCCTGGCTCCACTCGCGGATGGCGCGGACACAGGCGTAGATCATGCCCGTCGCCACGACCGTGGCCAGGGCCAGCACCGCCGTCAGCCCGGCGAACACGAGGGTCACGGCGTTGTGCTCCAGCCCGAGCAGGAAGTAGGGCCCGAAGTAGAGCAGGGCCACCGGGTAGAAGAGCACGGCGAGCACCGCCTCGCGGGACAGCCAGGAGGTCCGGAAGCGAGCGAAAGAACGCCAGGCATTGCGCGGATTGGCGAGGTGACCGGCGGACGACATCAGGCCGATTGTGATGAGCACGGCACCGATGGCGACCGCGGCCAGCAGCTCTCGCTGCCCGACCGCGCCACCAAGGGCGAGGATATCGGTCAGGGCGAACAGGGCGACGAAGCCGTAGCCGGCACCGGAGAGCACCGTGAAGAAGACAACGGACCAGGCGGGATGCATGGGTGAATCCTCCCTCAGCGGTGAACGACGCGGTTGGGCCAGTGCTGGACGCTGGCCGGATCGGTGCCCTGCCCCGGGGACGTACCGGTCGTTTCGGGCAGCGGACGGCTGGCTTCGGGCGGGCGCACCGGCAGGTAGTGGTTGACCGGCTGGCACCCCATCTCGGGGAGCATCACGAAGCCCCGCCGCTCGCGCACCAGCTGGCTGACCCGCGAGTCGGGGTCGTCGAGATCGCCGAAGTGCCGTGCCCGGGCCGGACAGGAGAGCACACAGGCGGGCTGGCGCTCGGCCTCGGGGAGGCGGTCGTCGTAGATCCGGTCGATGCACAGCGTGCACTTCTTCATGGTGCCGCTGGCGTGATCGAGTTCGCGGCAGCCGTAAGGGCACGCCCAGGCGCAGTAGTTGCAGCCCATGCACTTGGCCTCGTCGACCAGCACGATCCCGTCGGCGTCACGCTTGTAGGACGCGCCTGTGGGACAGACATCCACGCAGGGCGGCTCATCGCAGTGCATGCAGGAGACCGGCACGTTGACGGTCTTGCTGTTCGGGTACGTCCCTTCCTCGTAATGACGCACGCGGTTGAGCATGACCCCGCTGGGGGATCCACCGTAGGGGTGGTAATCGGTCAGCGGACCGACCGTCCCCGAGGTGTTCCACTGCTTGCACGCCACCACGCAGGCGTGACAGCCGACGCAGGTATCGAGATCGATGACCAGTCCCAGTCTCATCAACGCCCCCGGCTCAGAATGTCGCGCATGGAGCGGTGCAGGCGCACCGCCTGGTGGGTTGCGTAGCGCATGAGCCTCATCGGCCCGTTGTCGACGCCCGGCGGCGGGATCAGATCGGTGAACTGCGGTTGCGAGATCCCGCCCTCCCCGGGTGCCGCCCTGTGGATGCGCACCTGCAGGTCGTACCAGGCCGCCTGCCCGGTGATCGGATCGGAGTTGCTCAGCGGCTTCTCGTCATCCCGGCGTGGCAGGCGGTCATCGATCAGGTGGTTGAGGAGGAACCCCCGGCTGGCCTCCGGCCCGCCGGGCTCCAACCCCCAGGCCCCGGAGCGCTTGCCCACCGCATTCCAGGTCCAGACGGTATCCGCCTGCACGCCCTCGACCAGCTGCAGCGGCACGCAGATGCGCCCATTGTGCGACTCGACCCAGACCCAGTCGCCATCGCTAAGGCCCAGCGCCTCGCCGCGTGCGCGGTTCATGTAGAGGACGTTCTCGGCCATGATCTGGCGCAGCCAGGCATTCTGGCTGTCCCAGGCGTGGTAGTGGGTCATCGGCCGCTGGGTGATGGCGTGGAAGGTATACCCCTGCCCCTCGACGCGGCTCTGTTCCAGCGGCGCGTAGTGGAAGGGCAGCGGATCACAGTAGGTGCGCACCCGCTCGCGGTCCACGGGATCCTGGGGTTGCGGCCCGTCGTAGAGCCCCTCGGCGGCGAGTCGAAAGCGCTGCAGGGGCTCGGCGTAGACGCTCATGACCATCGGCTCGGCGGAGCCGTTGATCCCGGCCGCCTCGGCCCACTCCAGGTAGCCCTTGTTGGCGAACTTGTAGAACTGATGCGAGAGCGGCAACTCGTACTGGAAGAAACCGCCGTTCTCGATGTAGTGCTCCCACTGCCGGGGGTTGGGCTCGCCGCGCAGCGGCTTGCTGCCGTCCTCGCCCCGCCAGCCGGCCAGGAACCCGACCCCCGGCGCCTTCTCGAAGCGGACGATGAAGTCCTCATAGCCGCTGTACTTCGGACTGCCGTCCTCGTTGGTGAACGCCGGCAGCCCCAGGCGGGCGCCGAGTTCGATCATCACCTCCTGCCAAGGACGTGCCTCGCCCTCCGGCTCCAGGATCGGCTGACGGATGGCGTCCGCCGGCCCCTCGGCGGTGGAGATCGGCCGGTCGAGCATGGAGATGCAGTCGTGGCGCTCCAAGTAGGTGGTATCCGGGAGCACCAGATCCGCGTACTGCACGGTCTCGGAGTGGAAGGCGTCCACCACCACCAGGTAGGGGATGCGGTACGCGCCGGATTCGTCCCGGGCGCGCAGCATGTCCTGGATACTGGTGGTGTTCATGGTGGAATTCCAGGCCATGTTGGCCATGAACAGCATCAGGGTATCGATGGGGTACGGATCCCCGTCGTGGGCGTTGCTGATGACCGTGTGCATCTTGCCGTGGGGCGAGACCGGCGCCTCCCAGGAGAACGCCTTGTCGATGCGCAGCGGCCGGCCCTCGCCGTCGATGACCAGATCCTCGGGCGCCACCGGGAAACCCAGCGGCGAGGCCGCCAGCGGAGTATCCGGTGCGGTCTCCCGGGCGGGACGCAGCGGTGGCGGGATCGGCTTCGGGTACGGGGGCTTGGCCCGATGCCCACCGGGGCAATCCACCGAGCCGAGCAGCAGCTGCAGCAGGTGCAGCGCACGGGCCGCCTGGAAGCCGTTGGAGTGGGCTGAGACCCCCCGCATGGCGTGCATGGAGACCGGGCGGCCGATGAACCGGTCGTGCCGGCGTCCAGCCCAGTCGGTCCACTCGCACTCGATCTCGATGGTTTCCTGGAAGGCCACGTGGGCCATCTCGGCGGCCAGGCGCTCGATGGTCTCCGCCGGCACGCCGCAGACCTCGGCGGCCCGCTCCGGGGCGTACTGTGCGTCCAGGTAGCGCTCGGCGAGCAGGGTCATGGCCGTTTTCACCGGCCGCCCGTCAGGCGCCGTCCAGGCACCGAAGAGCGCCGGCGCAATCCCGGCCTGCGTGCCATCGACGAACGCCTCCTGCTGCAGATCCCGGACCAGCGGCGCGCCCTGCTCATCGCGCAGGAACAGCCCATCCCCGGCCTGCCCCGGGGTCTGAACCACCAGGTAGGGGGCGTTGGTGTAGCGGATGAGATAGTCCTGGTCGAACTGCCCGTCGCGCAGCAGGCAGTGGATCAGCGACATGGCGAGCATGCCGTCCGTGCCCGGACGGATGGGCACCCACTCGTCGGCGACGGCCTGGTAGCCGGTGCGCACCGGATTGATGGCGACGAAGCGCCCGCCGCGGCGCTTGAGGGTGTCGATGCCGAGCTTGAAGGGGTTGGAGGCGTGATCCTCGGCGGTGCCCCAGAGCAGGAAGTAGCGGGTCCGCTCGAAGTCCGGATCACCGAACTCCCAGAAGGCGTGCCCCAGGGTGTAGAGCCCCGCAGCGGCCATGTTCACGGAGCAGAAGCCGCCGTGGGCCGCCCAGTTGATGGTGCCGAACTGCGTGGCCCAGAGCCCGGTCAGCGCCTGCATCTGATCACGACCGGTGAAGTAGGCGAGCTTCTTCGGGTCTTCGGCGCGGATCCGGCGCAGCCGCTCGGTGAGCTCATCCAGGGCCTCGTCCCAGGAGATCTCCTCGAAGGCGCCCTCACCGCGCTCCGTGCCCGGTTTGCGACGCAGCGGGCGGCGGAGTTTCGCCCTGGAGTTCTGCTTCATGATGCCGGCGTTGCCCTTGGCACAGAGCACGCCGCGGTTGACCGGGTGATCCGGGTTGCCCTGGATGAAGCGAACCTGGCCGTCCTCCAGGGTGACCTGAATACCGCAGCGGCAAGCGCACATGTAGCAGGTGGTGTAGCGGACTTCCTGGCGGTCCCGAGGCTCAAGACGAGCGGGGTCGTCCGCCACCTCGGCTTGCGGGGTGACGCGCATGGCTGCCTCCATGGCCGGCTTGCGGGTGTGGGATCGGGGCGGGGCCGCCAACCGGGGCCGGCCCCGCAGCCGGCTCAAGCGCGCTTGAGCCGGAAGTGGTAGGTCCCGTCCTCTTCCTTCTGCTCGAGCAGCTCGTGCCCCGTCTGCTTGCTGAAGGACTCGAAGTCCTTCACCGATCCCGGATCGGTGGCCATGACGTAGAGCACCTCGCCGGTGTTCATGGTGGCCAGGGTCTTCTTGGCCTTGAGAATAGGCAGCGGGCAATTCAGCCCGGTGGCATCGAGGGATTGATCAAACTCCGCCATCTCCGGTGCTCCTCAGTTGGACGCCACGATGTTGTCGGTACGACCCTCCAGGCCGTCGGCGTAACCCGCTTCATAGCGGTCATTGACTCGCTGCTCTTCACGCTTGGGGTTCTGCAGATAGCCGCCGATCCAACCGGCCATGTAGTCGGCATCGACCCCCTGTTCCTCCATCCGCCGGACGGCGTTGTAGTACTCCCGGTTCATCACCGCCTCTCCCCGCTGTCGTTGTGCGACGCTACGTTTCGCTGAAGAATGCCCATGTCCTGATATATGCAACAACCTGCCAAAGGGGAGACCGCACACGGGGCATCTATCCCCGAGGGGGTATTGCGACCAGCCCTCCGCCGCGCCGCCGCACGCCCCTCCCCAAAAGGGAATAGGCCGGCGCCCCGGTTGTCACCCACCAATGGGTATTCCGCCACTGCGCACGCGGTCCTACGTTTGATTTTGATCGATCGCAATCAAACCAACGAACGCAACCGAGGAGCCTGGCGATGCGCTTATCCCGGCGCGACTTCCTGGAGCTGATGCTGGCCGCCGGCGCGGCCGGCGCGCTGGCCCGCCCCGGCAAGAGCCTGGCGGGCGGCAACGGCGCGGGCGACTGGCGGGCAATCCCGGAGAATTTCTACGACCTGCCGCGCAGGGGCAACGTCCACTTCCTCCACTTCTGCGACCTCCACGGTCAACTCAAGCCGGTCTATTTCCGCGAGCCCAACATCAATCTGGGCCTCCACGACTTCAAGGGCAAGCCACCGCTGCTCGTTGGCGAGGAGCTCCTCCGCCACTACGAACTCGATCGCTTCAGCCCCGAGGCCCACGCCTTCACCCACCTCGACTTCCAGGCGGCGGCCGAGTATTACGGTCGTGTCGGCGGCGCCGCCCACCTGGCCACGGCGGTGAAGCGGGCCCGCGCCGAACGCCCCGACGCCCTGCTACTCGACTCCGGAGACACCTGGCACGGATCAGGCCCGGCCCTGTGGACCGAAGGCCGCGCCATGGTGGATTTCCAGAAGCAGCTCGGGGTCGACGCCTGCACCGGGCACTGGGAGTTCATCTACGGCGACGAGCGCGTCCAGGAGCTGGTCGCCGACCTCGACGAAGCCGGGGTGCGCTTCCTCGCGCAGAACGTGCTTGACCGCGACTGGCTCGACCCGATCTTCGACGCCTACACCCTGCACGAACAGAACGGCGTCCCCGTGGCGGTGGTCGGCCAGGCCTTCCCCTTCACCCCCATCGCCAACCCCGGGTATATGTTCCCGCAGTGGGAGATGGGTCACCGGCTCGACCGCCTTCAGGAGCAGGTGAACAAGGCACGCGAAGACGGCGCGCAAGTGGTGGTTCTGCTCTCCCACGCCGGCATGCTCACCGACATGGCCTACGCGCGGCAGCTGCGCGGGGTCGACGCCATCCTCGGCGGCCACACCCACGACCCGGTCCCCTACCCCGAGCGGGTCGAAGACCCCGACGGCGAACCGACGCTCGTTGTGAACAGCGGCTCCAACGGCAAGTACCTCTCCGTGCTGGACTTCGAGGTCCGCGACGGACGCATTCGCGACTTCCATTACCGCAACCTGCCGATCTTCTCCAACGCCCTCGACCCGGACCCGGAGATGCAGTCGCTGGTCGACGACATCCATGCCCCGTACGAGGAGAAGCTCTCCGAGGTGGTCGGCGAGGTCGATGGGGTGCTGTACCGGCGCGGCAACTTCAACGGCACTTTTGATGAGGTGCTCGCCCGGGCCCTGATCGAAGGACGCGACGCCGAGGTCGCCTTCACCCCGGGGTTCCGCTGGGGACCGAGCGTCCTGCCCGGCAAGGTCACCTTCGAGGACTGCATGAACCAGACCTGCAGCACCTACTCGGAGACCACCCGCAACGAGATGACCGGCGAGGCGATCAAACACGTCCTCGAGGACGTCGCCAATTCCATCTTCAACAAAAATCCGATGCTCCATCGCGGTGGCGACATGGTCCGCAGCGCCGGGCTGCGCTACGCCATCGATCCGACCCGGGAGATGGGCGATCGCATCAGCGACCTGGAGATCAACGGCGAGCCCATGGACCCCAAGCGCAAGTACGTCGTGGCCGGCTGGGCCGACGTCAACGAGCCCCAGGACGGACCGCAAGCCTGGGATGTGCTGGCGGACTACTTCCGCAACCACAACGCGCTGCGGGTCGAGGAGCCCTACGTGCCGAAGCTCAAGGGGGTCAGCGATGACAACCCGGGTCTCGCGCTCTAACACGTTGCCCGCCGGCGGGCTGGTGGCTGGGGCGATGCTCCTGTCACCTGCCCTCGCCGATGAGCTGTTCGTTCCGGAGGCCGAGCCGGTGACCGACGGGATCCACGCGATCATCGGCCCGACGGATGCCCGCACCTACGAGAACCACGGCATGAACGCCAACTACGGCATCGTCGAGACCGACGAGGGCGTCCTGCTCATCGACTCGGGGCCCACCGCCTTCAGCGCGGAGCTGATCGAGGAGGCGGTGGCCGAGGTGACCGACGCACCGATCCGCTGGGTTCTGAACATCGGGGTCCAGGACCACCGCTGGCTGGGCAATGACTATTTCCAGCGCGAGCACGACGCCGAGGTCATCGCCTTCGAAGAGACAGTGACCCAGCAGGAGGCATTCGCCGACGACCACCTCGAGGGGCGCCTCAGGGAGGCCGTCGGGGGCCGGCTCGAGGGGACCGAACCGGCCTTCGCCGAGCGCCGCCTGGAGGGCGAGGAGGCGACCCTGGAACTCGGCGGGGTGACCATCGAGATGCAGCGCACCGATGCCCACTTCCCCGGCGACGCCATGGTCCACCTGCCCGATGCGGACGTGGTGTTCACCGGCGATCTGGTCTACGTCGATCGCATGCTCGGCGTACACCCGTGGTCGAGTGTGAAGAACGGCTATGAGGCCTATCAGGAGCTCTCGGAACTGGACCCCGGAACAGTCGTCCCCGGCCACGGGCGGATTAGCGACATGGAGCGGGTCGAACAGGACACCGGCGCCTACTACGAATTCCTCGTCCACGAGGTCGGCGCCGCCGCCGAGGAGCTCGAACCTCTCGACGAGGTGGTGGACCGGCACCGCGAAGAGCCGGCCTTCAAGCACCTGGAGCACTTCGACGGCTGGCATACCACCAACATCAATCGCGCCTACCTGGAGTTCGAGTGGTAGGACGCAGCAACCGAGTCGAGCAACCGGCCCAACGGGCCGCAACGGGAGGAATCCACCATGGATAAGCAACAAGTCGACACCCAACGCCGCAAGCTTCTCACTGGCGCCCTGGGCCTCGGCGGCGTAGGAACCGCTGTGGGCCTGGGCATGCTGGCCCCGTCCCAGGCCCTGGCCTCCTGGCGGGAGGAGTCGATCATGGCCACCAGCCTCGAGGACGGCCTCAAGGCGGTACTCGGCGCCGCGGATTACGAGGAGAGCGACGAGATCCGCATCGACGCCCCGGAGGTAGCTGAGAACGGCGAGACGGTACCGATCACCATCGATACCTCGCTGCCGGACGTCGAGAGCATCACGGTCTACGTGCCGGAGAACAACGCGCCGGTCTCGGCGGTCTTCGAGCTCGGCGGCAAGACCAAGCCCAAGGTCTCGCAGCGGATCCAGATGGCCGACACCTCGGACGTCGTGGCGATCGCCAAGAGCAACGGCAAGCTCTACGGCACGAGCCGCCGCGTGCGGGTCACCATCGGCGGCTGCGGCGGCTGAGCTGCCGACCGGCGGCGTTCACGTCACACCCGCGAAAGATCACGAGGGAGCCAACCATGTCTTCGATTCGAGCACGCGCAACCCTGGTCGACGGAATGGCGGAGGTCCGCGCCCTGATCAGCCACCCGATGGACGCCCCCGACGAGGAGACGGGCGATGAGGGCCACTTCATCCAGGAGGTGATCGCCGAGATCAACGGCGAGAAGGTCCTCCACGCCCACTGGGGGCCGAGCATCTCGCCCAACCCCCTAATCGAGTTCGAGACCGAGGCCGAAGCCGGCGACACCCTCAAGATCCGCTACACGGACAACCGCGGCGAGGGCGACAGCCACGAGATGGAGCTGACCTGAAGCCGGACGCGGGGCGCGGAGGGCGTCGGTCGCGACGCCCCCCGCCCACGCGCCGGTTACCTGCCTTACTGAATCTTGATGTAGGAGAAACCGCGGCGCTGGAGCTCCTCGAGCCGGGTGGCGCCATAGTCGATCAGCTCGGCCTCCACCGCCAGGTCCTCCGCCGCCAGGCCCGCCTCATCCATGGAGCTGGCGCAGACCTCCAGCTGCACGTCGTAGGTATCGGCCAGCGAACGCAGCCGCTCGAGCAGCTCATCGCGTTCGGCCCGCTCGGCGTCATCGACCTCATAGGCGGTATCCGCCAGCCGGTCCTCGGTGACGTACTGCAGGCCGAACCCGTGCAGGACAATCCGCACATCGTAGTCGAGCAGCTGCCCCTCGTAGTGGCTGGCGGCGTTGTTGGCGTTGAAGATGGTGGAACTGACCCGTTGCGGCTCCTCCATATCCACGTGGAAGACCAACCGGGGCTCGGGGAATTCCTCCGCGGAGACCCCGCCCAGCGAGAACCCGAGTGCCACCAGGCCGGCGGCCAACACCCCCTGGCGGCCCCGTGAACGGCTCTGTACGGTCATGGTGATCCCTCCTGCGGGCCGACCGACCCACCTACTGCGCTTCCTGCTCGAGCAGATCGGCAAGGTCCTCGGGCGTCAGGCGGAAGGAGAGCTCGCCCCCCGGGGTGGCCATGGTCGGTGTGCCGGGCACACCGATCTGCTGCGCCGTTTCCTGATGGCGATCCACCGGCGAGGCGTCGCAGGCCTCGGCCTCCGGCTGTTCACCGGATTTGGCCGACTCCAGCGCCTGGTGCCGATCCTCGCTACACCAGACCCGGTCCATCAGCTCCCGCGAGGCATCTGAGAGGGCGAAGGCGGCGTAGCGCACGCGGATACCCTGCTCCAGGTAATCATCCAGGTCAGCGTGGAGGTCCTGGCAGTGCGGGCAGGTCACGTCGGTGAAGACCGTGACGCTGTGCTGCGCCTCCCCCGCTTCGGGCTCGAAGATGATCAGATCCTCCTCCGGCATGGCCTCGAGGGTCTCGGCGATCTCCTCCGGCATGGCACCGGAGGCGGCCATCGCCGCGCCCATACACCCCCCCAGCACCAGCCCCCGGACGGCGCCGCGGCCGGTCCGGGGGAACGGTTCCCAGGTTCTGGTCGGCTCCCTGCGCATGGCGTCCTCCCTCGCTAACCGAAGATGTCTCGGGTGATCGAGGCGTACCAGCCAGGGGCGTAGTCGGCCTCGCGCTTGCGGAACTCCCGCGAGGCGCCCTCGGGACTCAGGCCACCGGCCCCCTCCACCGAGCGCATCGCACCGTCCCGGTACTCGTAGACCGCTGCGACGGTTACACCCCAGTCCGGCGCGGCCAGGCTGTAGCAGGTATTCACCGTGGGGAAGCTGGGCACCTCGTGGCCGCGCAACTCACTGACGATGCTCGCCGCCACCAGCTTGGCCTGGTTGTTGGCGGCGTGGCCCGACTTGGGCATGTCGCCGGCGACGGCGGCGTCCCCGACCACGTAGACGTCGTCGTGACGGGTCGAGCGGAAGGTACGCTGGTCCACCGGGCACCAGCCGTCGTCGTCGGTCAGCCCGGCCCGCTCGGCGATGGCGCCGGCCTTCTGCGGCGGGATCACGTTGAGCACGTCGGCGCGGTGCTCGGCACCACCGCCATCGGTGAAGACCTTGCGATCACGCACCGAAATCCGGTCCGGCTTGCCGCCGTCCGCGGCCGGCACCCACTCGATCATATCGCCGTAGAGTTCCTCCCACGCCTCCTCGAACAGCCCCTGTTTGGAGAAGCTGTCCTTCGGATCCAGGGCGAGGACCTTGGCCCGCGGCTTGTGCTGCTTGAGGTAGTGGGCGATCAGACTCATGCGCTCATACGGCCCCGGGGGGCAGCGATACGGCCCGTCCGGCGGACAGATGACCACGGTACCGCCGTCGTCCATGGCCTCGATCTGGCCGCGGAGGATGGAGTACTGCGCCCCGCCCCACCAGGCGTGGGGGACAGCAATGGTGTCGTCGCCGTCCATCCCCTCGACCCGGTCCCAGTCGAAGGCGATGCCCGGCGCCACCACCAGCCGGTCGTAGGCGATGGAGCCGTTCTCGGCGGTCTCCACCCGGTGACCATCCAGGTCAATGTCCCGGGCCCGATCGTGGATAACCTGGATGCCGTACTCGTCGCGCAGGGTGTGGTAGCCGTGGCGAAGGGTACGCAGCTCGCGGAAGCCACCCAGATACCAGTTGCCGGCGTAGCAGGTGTAGTAGCTCTCGTTGGGTTCGATGAGGGTCACCTCCAGCTCCGGCGCGTGGTGCTTGAGGTAGCGCGCGGCGGTGGCACCGCCCGAGCCGCCGCCGACCACCACCACGCGCCCCTCGACCCGGCCATTGACTTCCGGTTCTCTGGGGGCGCAGCCGGCCAGACCCAGTCCGGCACCTGCGGTCCCGAGACCCGCGAGGCGGATGAAATCCCTTCGCGTAAGACGTTTGCTCATGCCTGCCCTTCCCTTATTGATCCATCTCGGCGATATAGGCAGCCGCCGCGCGCAGCTGCTCATCGGTGTAGCCGGTGGCGTGCCGGTCCATGACCGTGGGGTCGCCCCGTCCCTCGCGGAACTCCTTCATCACCTCGACCAGGGCCTCCTCGTCCCAGCCGGCCAGTGGCGGCATGCTCTCCGCACCCTGTCCGCCGGGGCCGTGGCAGGCCAGGCAGCTGTTGGCGATCATCTCGCCCTCGGAGATCGCACCGTCACCGGCCGCCGCCGTGCTCCCCCCGAGCACCAGCCCCAGGGTGACGGCACCGCCGAGCAGTGCCCTGCGCGCTGATTGCTGCATGGATCCCCTCCTCCTTCTCTCATGGTCGGGGGCGGCCACGGCCGCCCCGCTCAGAACGTGGCGCCGAAATCGTACCGGGCGCCGATGGCATAGGTGGTCAGGTAATCATCCTCAGCATCACCGGCCCGGCCAATGGCGTCGTCGAAGGCCTGGTGCTGCACACCGGCGTAGACACGGAAATCCGCGTGGGGCCGGTGGACCAGCGCGCCGGTGACCGAGGTCACGTCCTCGTCGTCGCCATCGGCATCGGCGTGGCCGAAGGCCAGCACCCAGGTGTTCCGGCCCTGCTCGTAGGTCCCGATCAAGGCGTGGTGATCGACCGAATCGGTGAAAACCCCAATGCCGTCTTCATCATCACCGTCTACCCGGTTCGAATCGTCCCCCCGCAGGTTGTCGATCCGCCCGGCACCGGCCGGGCCGCGGATGATCTCCGCCGACTCGTACTGGTAGGCGAGCGAGAAGGCGTCTGGCGACCAGCGCGCCCCCACCTTCCAGTTGGTGTCGCCGTCGTCGACGTCGTCCACGTCGGTGAACGGCTCGTCGAGGTGCATCACCGCGGCGATGAACTGCCAGTCGGGCAGGCCGGTGTAGTCGGCCCCGAGGATGACATCGCCCTGCCGCATTGCCGGATCCGCGTCTCCGTCGTCTGTACGATCCTGGTTGTCGTCCTCCGTCCCGATCTGCGCGTGCAGCTGCCAGCCAGCCAACTCCGGGCTGACGTACTGCACGGCGCGGTCCACGAAATCATTGTGGCCGAACGATCCCCCGGACATGCCCCCGGTCCGCCGCTGCTGCAACTCGGTGGTCACCAGCGGATCCCAGCGGACGCCACCGAGGGTCTTGTAGGCGGCGTGGACCGCACCCACCACCACCTCGCCGTAGGGGCCGTCCACCCCCACGTAGCTGATCCGGCGGCTGAGATTGTCCTCGCCCAGATGGGGCCCGACGGCCCACTCCAGCTGCCCGATGGCCGCCCAATCACCGTCCAGGAGCTGTCGGCCGGCAACCCCGAGGCGGGTCCGCCCCTGATCGGTGAATTGGGTGACATCCGAGGCGTCCTCGTAGGAGAAGTGGTTCAGCCCCGCATGGACCTGCCCGTAGAGATCGACCTCAGCGGACCCGGACTGCGCCACCCACGGGATGCCGCCCAGGCTAAACGCGCCTGCCAGTACCGCCGCCGTTGTTGTTCTTTTCATGGTGCCTGCCTCCGGTGCCTGTTGGGGTTCCGGGCCGGAGACCGCGCCGAGTCCGCAGGGGACCTTCGCCGTCTCGCCAGCCCGCTCGCGCACCGGCCAGCCTGTTGCAACGCCCGAGAGCCAACAACTGCCCAGTTGGGCAGCCCGGCCTGCCCGATGGGGATAGGGCTTTGAACAACAGCTCACCCTAAAAAGGGTATTCGCACGCTCCCCCCCGCCCGCTAGCCTGCCAACACAGGCTACCCAGCCCACGATGCGACCAGAAATGGCCAATCGGACAATCCATATTCCGGGTTTCAAGGAGGGGGTCCCATGACAGCGCGCAGCCCTACACGCTCGGCACGAATCGCAGCAACCCTCGGCCTCTGTACCGGCGCGGCGGCCATCGGTCTCCTGGCGACACAGGGCGCCGGCGCCGGAGAGCAGGAGCGGAACATCGAGCCGCGCCCGGCCCCCGACGGCATGGATCACCACACCAGCGAGACCTGGGAATCCCTTGCCACGGAGCCCTCCCAGGGCCGGATCGTGGAAGAGGACGGCGAGACGCGACAGATCCGCTACGAGTTCGGCGGTTTCCCGGGTGAGGAGAACGAAGACTTCGGCGACTGGCCGACCCACTCCTACGCCGACGAGACCGAATACCCGGAGCCGCAGGAGGCGGACATCCCCGACGACCTCGAGGGTGATCCCGAGCGCGGCCGCGAGCTCTTCGCCAAGGGCGAGCTTGGCCCCTGTTCCTCTTGCCACTTGGTTCCCGAGGCGGGGATCGATTCGCCAGGCAATGTGGGCACCGACCTGCGCACCGTCGGCGAGTGGGCCCCGGACAAGGAGTGGCTCTACCAGGTGGTCTACGACCCCCGGGTGTTCTACGGCGAGGACAGCCCGATGCCCCCGTTCGGCCTGAGCGGTATGTGGTCCGAAGAGCAGATCGTCGACGTGGTCGCCTACCTGATGACCCTCGAGGGCGACGAGGACGGCGAGCCGATCACTCCGGAGGGGGTGGATCGGCACTGGGACCCGAACACCCGCCCCGCGCTGCAACCCGCGGGCGAACACTTGGATCCGTTCGACAATCCGGCGCTGATGCATGCCGAGCAGATCGCCGTCCCGCTCTGGGACGAGCCAGGCCCCAACGGCGAGTCCTGCGCCAGCTGCCACGGCGAGCTGGAGCCCGCCGATGAGTTGCGCCCGGTCGGCGTCATCGAGGACCTGGAGGGCGTGGCCGCCGAGTACCCGAAGTGGTTCGACGAGTACGACCGGATGATGTCCATCGAGGACTTTCTGGCGGTGCACGCCAAGGAGGAGCAGGACATGGAGCTGCCCACGCAATCGGACGAGAACCTCTATATGTCGCTGCTGGTGCACAGCCAGTCCAACGGCATGGCTTACGACCTGGATGACGAGGACCCCAACGTCCAGGCGGCCATTGAACGGGGCGAGGCACTGTTCCACCGTCCGGTCGGGGAACGGGCCCACGCCTGCGCCAACTGCCACACCGACCGCGGCGGTGGGGATAAGTGGCTCAGCGGCCGTATCCTCGCCAATATCGAGGCCGAAGGTACGGCGATGAGCAACCACCCCTACTGGCGCACGGCGCAGAGCCGGGTGTGGGATCTGCGCACCCGCTTCCAGTGGTGCATGACCCCGCTGGGCACCAACTACCTGCCGGGGGATGCGCCGGAGTACGCGGACCTGGAGACCTACCTTATCTCCGAGCAACAGGGCGAGGAGGTGCTGGTCCCGCGCTACGCTCACTGACCGGCGCCCGCCGCCCCGGCGGCCCGCCACGGCCGCGGCCCGGAGTCTCGGGCCGCGGCCGCTCCATGGACGAACCCGCGCGGGCCGAACCCGCCCGGACCAGGGCCCTTTAGGCCCCGGCCGGCTCATCCGCACCCACCCCGAGATTGCCCAACAGCCCACCGATGACCGGGCGCAAATTGGCGACCATCTCGGGCCCTTCGACCTCGGTCAGCCGCCCGTGCAACCACAGATCCCGCGGCCGGTCGCTGGCATCGCAGCCGCGCTGACCCAGCAGGTTGTAGGCCGGGAACCCCGGATCCTCACCGGCATAGGTGATGCGTGCATACTCGTTGAGGCGCTCGCCGGCGCGGGCCAGGAACGCCCGCCCCGCATCGGTGTCGCTGCCGTTGTCGCGGATGCCGTCGGCCAGGCGCTTCACCATGGCCTCGACCAGCCGGCGGCGCGACTCGTCGGCCAGCCCCCGCAGCCAGGCCAGCCGGTCGGTGTACTGCACGGCGAAGAGCAGCAGCTCCTCCACCAGGGCCAGATGCCCCCCGGTGCGATCGGTGATCGGGCCGTCCTCGGAGAGGGTGCGCACCGCCGCGGTGGCGACACGCCAGGCACGGATCGACGCCGCGGCGCCAACCTCCTCGGGCTGCTGCTCGTCGCGGGGGCGGAACCAGTGGGTCTTGGTACGCATGATCAGATCACTGCCTTGTGGGGAATGAACAGCCCGCAGCCCCAACAGCGGCCGCGACCCAGCCCCCGGGCCTGAAGCCTGCGCCCGGCCTGGGGGCCCATGCCGTCGACCAGCAGACTGCGTGTGGCCACGGGCCCATCCGCGGTCACCAAGGTCTCCTGGCGACCGCAGAGCAGGCGCTTGGGGTGGACACCCATGCCTGCGAGCTCCTCGCGCGCCGCCGCCAGCAGTGCAGTCTCCTCCACTGCGCCGCGCTGTGGCCCCAGAACCCGATGGGCGTAGACGGTGGCCGCGGCGGGGATCTCAAAGCTCTGGGCCTGCCCCAGCGCAAGGACCTCGCCGGCGACATCCAGCGTCGCCCCGGTCAGCCCGGCCACGGCCCCGGCGTGCTCGCGGGGCACGCGCAGCACCAGGCGGCTGCGCCGCGGCAAAAGGATCGGTTGATCCGGCGTGCGCCACCAACCGTGGCCACTGGCCGGCAGGTGGGTGATGCGCACCCCCACCTCGTCGGGATCGAGCTGCGGCACCAGGCGCGGGGCCAGGGCCTCCGCCAGGGGCGCGGCGTAGGCCTCGGGCAGTGCGCGACCGCTCAGCGCGAAGGCCACGTCCACCGCCTCAGCGGTCTCCTGTGCCTGCTCCTGCTCGGTTTCCCAGTACACCGCGGCCTCCACACCGTTCGGGCTGACCCGAGTACAACCGCGCACCGAGCAGCGCTCTATATCCCGAAAGGGATACGCCGTATTCCTATTCAGCTCCTTGAATGGATATTCCCTCGCCCCGGCCCTCTGGCTAGCTTGGTCACCAACCGAGACCGGGCCGCCTCCCGCGGCCCTGAGATCCGTCAGCCGCAGGCGAGGTGAGGATCAGCGCCATGACCGACAAGACGTACAACACCCCGAAACTCGACGAGCTGGAGAGCGGCCCGTGGCCGAGTTTCGTCACCGGGCTCAAGCGCCTGGCCGAGGACAAGCCCATGATCGCCGGCGTGCTCGGGCAGCTGGAGCACTCCTACACCGACCGCAAGGGGTACTGGAAGGGCGGCACCATCGGCGTCTATGGGTACGGCGGCGGCATCATTCCCCGCTTCACCGAGCTCAAGGACGACGACAGCAACCCGATCTACCCGGAGGCCCAGGAGTTCCACACCATGCGCTTCATCCCGCCGGCCGGGATGCACTACTCCACGGAACTGCTGCGCGACATCTGCGACATCTGGGAGAAGCACGGTTCGGGGCTGATCGCCCTGCACGGACAGACCGGCGACATCATGCTCCAGGGCATCACCGCGGACAACGTCCAGGCCTGCTTCGATGAGCTCAACGCCTACGGCCTCGATCTCGGCGGCGCCGGGCCGGCGGTGCGCACCGGCATGTCCTGCGTCGGCGCCGCCCGCTGCGAGCACTCGTGCTGCAACGAGCAGAAGATCCACCGCCTACTCGTCAACAACTTCCTCGACGACATGCACCGGCCCAGCCTGCCGTACAAGTTCAAGTTCAAGGTCTCGGGCTGCGCCAACGACTGCATGAACAGCATCGAGCGCTCGGACTTCGCGGTCATCGGCACCTGGCGCGACGACATCCAGGTGGATCAGGCCGAAGTCCAGGCCTTTGTCGAGACCAAGGGCCGCAAGCACACCATCGACAACGTGGTCAGCCGCTGCCCTTCCGGCTCCCTGAGCCTGAACGACGACAACACCCTGGAGATCGACAACGCCAGCTGCGTGCGCTGCATGCACTGCATCAACGTCATGACGCGGGCCCTGGCGCCGGGACAGGACCGGGGCGTCACCATCCTCGTCGGGGGCAAGCGCACCCTGCGCATCGGCGACCTCTTCGGCACGGTAGTGGTGCCCTTCCTGCCCCTGCGCAGCGACGCCGACTACCAGCGCATCCTCGAGATCGCCCAGGAGATCGTCGACTTCTTCGCCGAGAACGCCCTCGAGCACGAGCGGGTCGGCGAGATGATCGAGCGCATCGGCTTGGTCAACTTCCTCGAGGCGGTGGGCCTGGAGGTCGACCCGAACATGATCCACGAGCCGCGCTCGATCTCCTACGTCCGCACCGACGACTGGGACGAAGAGGCCGAGAAGTGGTACCGGCGCCAGCACATGCAGTCCGAGCAAGCCTCGTGAGGCACGCGTCAACGCCCCGGGCGCTCAGCAGCGGAGGAAGAGCGAATCATGGCTGAAGCAAGCACCACCAACCAACCGCGGTCCCCCGTCGAGAGCGGGACCCCGGATCCGTTCCCGCACATGCACGCCACGCTGCGCCGCAACTTCGGGCTGTGGCGCCACCACGACCGGCCGCAGCCGGGCGTGCTCCACCACGTCTCGGAGACCGGCGAGGAGGTCTGGACGGTGCGCGCCGGCACCCAGCGGCAGATGGACCTGGCCACGGTGCGTAAGCTCTGCGACATCGCCGACGAATACGCCGACGGCTACCTGCGCTTCACCATCCGCTCCAACGCCGAGATCACCGTCGACCGCGAAGAGAAGGTCCAGCCGCTGATCGACGCCCTACGCGGCGCCGGTTTCCCGGTGGGCGGCACCGGCCCGTCGGTGACCATGATCTCGCACACCCAGGGCTGGCTGCACTGCGACATCCCCGCCACCGACGCCTCCGGCGTGGTCAAGGCGCTCATGGACGAACTGCACCAGGAGTTCGTCCGCGAGGAGATGCCCAACCGCGTGCACATCACCACCTCGTGCTGCCAGATCAACTGCGGCGGCCAGGGCGATATCGCCATCAACATCCAGCACACCAAGCCGCCGAAGATCCAGCACGACCTGGTCGGACAGGTCTGCGAGCGCCCCTCGGTGGTGGCCCGCTGCCCGGTGGCCGCCATCCGCCCGGCGGTGGTCGACGGCAAACCCTCGCTGGAGGTGGACGAGAGCAAGTGCGTCGCCTGCGGCGCCTGCTACCCGCCCTGCCCGCCGATGCAGATCAACGACCCGGAGCACTCGCGCCTGGCTATCTGGGTGGGCGGCAACCACTCCAACGCCCGCGGCGTGCCGACGTTCCACAAGCTGGTGGTGGCCGGCCTGCCCAACAACCCGCCGCGCTGGCCCGAGGTCGCCGAGCACGTGAAGAAGATCCTCTACACCTACCGCGACAACGCTCGGGACTACGAACGCGTCGGCGAGTGGATCGAGCGCATTGGCTGGAAGCGCTTCTTCGAGCTCACCGGCCTGCCCTTCACCAAGCACCACATCGAGAACTGGCAGGGCTCGCGGCACAAGCTCAACGCCTCGGCCCATCTGCGCTTCTAGGCAAGGAGGACCCATGCAATTCGGAATCCTGGTCAACGAGGGGCCGTACCAGCACCAGGCATCGGACAGCGCCTACCAGTTCGCCGTCGCAGCCTTGGAACAGGGCCACGAGGTGCCCCGCGTCTTTTTCTACATGGACGGGGTGCACAACGCCAACCGGCTCCAGGAGCCGCAGCAGGACGACCGCAACATGGTCCGACGCTGGTCCGAGCTCGCCGAGCGCCATCACACCGATCTGGTGGTCTGCGTCGCTGCCGCCCTGCGTCGCGGCATCAAGGACGAGATCCTGGCCCCGGGCTTCCGCATCTCCGGGCTCGGTCAACTGGTCGAGGTGGGCATCCAGGCGGACCGGCTGGTGACCTTCGGCGACTAGCGACGCCGGCGCAGGCAATTCGACAGGAGGCGAGACCGTGAGCGAGGCAATGGATCTGGAACAGGAAGGCGATATCAAGCGGTTCATGTTCATGAACCGCAAGGCGCCGCACGGGAGCATCTACGCCCTGGAGGCACTGGAGGTCGTGCTGATCGCCGCCGCCTTCGACCAGGACGTCAGCCTGGCGTTCCTGGACGACGGGGTCTTCCAGCTGCGCCAGGGGCAGAACGCGAAGGCCATCGACATGAAGAACTTCGCACCCACCTTCCGCGCCCTGGAGGACTACGACATCGAGAAGCTTTACGTCGAGCGCGAGTCCCTCGACGAGCGAGGGCTCACGGAAGCGGACCTGATCGTCCCCGTCGAAGTCGTCGATCGGGCGCGCATGGGCGCGCTGATGGCCGACCAGGATGTCGTGCTGTCGTTCTAGGAGGAATCGTCGTGCTGCACACCGTCAACAAATCCCCCTGGCAGACCCCCAACCTCGACGCCTGCCTGGCCCATCTCGGCAACGAGCGTCTGCTGCTGATCGAGGACGGGGTCTACGCCGCCGTGGCACGCAGTGACGCGGCCGGCAAGCTCGACACCCCGGCCCGCGACGGGCGGGTCTACGTCCTCGGCCCCGATCTGGAGGCCCGCGGCATCGACCCCGAGCAGATCGCCGAGGGTATCGAGGTGGTCGATTACACCGGCTTCGTGCAACTGGTCGCCGAGCACGGGCCGCACCAGGCCTGGCTCTGAGCACCGGAGGCACGGCCGCACCGGCTCCACGAGAAGAGAGACGACCGCAGAAGAGGAGAGCGAACCATGGCAATCCAGGTCAACGGCACCACCATCCCCACCGACGAGGAAGGCTACATCGAGGACCTGAGCCTCTGGAGCCCCGAGGTGGCCGAGATCATGGCGCAGGAAGATGGCCAGGAGCTGACCGAGCAGCACTGGGAGGTCATCAACTTCCTGCGCGAGTACTACGACGAGTACCAGATCGCACCAGCGGTGCGGGTGCTGACCAAGCAGATCGGCAAGCGCCTGGGCCCGGAGAAGGGCAACAGCAAATACCTCTACGAACTCTTTCCTTACGGCCCGGCCAAGCAGGCCTGCCGCTACGCCGGCCTGCCCAAGCCCACCGGCTGCGTCTAGGCCCACGGCAACAGCGCCGCCCCGGGGAGCGACAGGGAGAGCGAGTACCGTGCTGACAGCAACCTTTGCCGTGCTGTTCTACACCGCCACCGTGGTGCTGGTGCTCGGCCTGGCGGCGCGGGTCTACCTCTACGCCCGCACGCCAGCGCCGCTGCGCATCCCCACCACGCCCGCCCCGACTTCCCGGGGCGGCGCCGCCCTGCGCGTGACCGGCGAGGTGGTGGCCTTCCGCAGCCTCTTCCGCGGCGAGAAGCTGCTCTGGCTGCTCAGCTGGGCCTTCCACGTGGCCCTGCTGCTGGTCATCCTGCGCCACCTGCGCTACTTCCTCGATCCGGTGCCGCAATGGCTGGTCTGGATCCAGCCGCTCGGGCTGTATGCCGCCTACGTTCTCGCGGCAGCCCTGATCGGCCTGTGGCTGCGGCGCCTGTGGATCGAGCGGGTGCGCCACATCAGCACCCCCTCCGATCACGCCGCCCTGGCCCTGTTGCTGGCCATCGGCTTCACCGGGCTGGGCCTGCAGCACTTCCAGCCCACCGATATCGTGGCGGTGAAGGCGTTCTTCATCGGCCTGATGCAGTTCGACTGGCAGCCGCTGCCGACCGAACCGCTCCTGCTCCTCCACCTGGCGCTGGTCGCCCTGCTGATGATGGTCTTCCCGTTCAGCAAGCTGCTGCACGCCGCCGGGGTGTTCTTCAGCCCCACCCGCAATCAGCCGGACAACCCGCGGGAGCGCCGGCATACCGCCCCGTGGGCACGCGCCCTGGAGCAGGAAGCCACCCACCAACCGCACGAGTGAGGATGCCGTGAGCCAGGATCCCTTCCAAGTGCCGCCCCTTGCCGCGGACCCCGAGGCCAACGGCCCGCCGCGCATGGAGAACGAGGCGACCGGGCACGTGCGCCCGCACCCGGCAAGCAGCGATCACCAGGAGGCGCTCGGCTTCCCGGGCGAGATCCCGGAGGACTGGCAGGAGCGCGCCCTGGCGCGCATGGAGACCCTGCTCGAGCGCAACCGCTCGCTGCGCGTCTACATGGACGCCTGCGTGCGCTGCGGTGCCTGCACCGACAAATGCCACTTCTACCTGGGCACCACCGATCCGCGGAATATGCCAGTGGCACGCCAGGACCTGATGCGCGATGTCTACCGCCGCCACTTCACGGCGGCCGGCCGCAACTTCCCGGGTCTGGTCCGCGGCCGCGAGCTCACCCGCGAGGTCATGGAGGCGTGGTTCACCTACTTCCATCAGTGCTCGCAGTGCCGGCGCTGCTCGGTCTTCTGCCCCTACGGCATCGACACCGCGGAGATCTCCATGGCGGCCCGGGAGATCCTCGACGCCGCCGGCTTCGGCCAGAAGTACACCAACGAGATCATCGGCAAGGTCCACAAGGTCGGCAACAACCTCGGCCTCCCCGGCCCAGCCCTCGAGGACACCCTCGAGGGCCTGGAGGAGGATCTCAAGGACGACACCGGTCACGACATCCGCATCCCGCTCGATCAGGAGGGCGCGGACATCCTCCTGGTCACACCGTCGGCGGACTTCTTCGCCGAGCCCCACGTCGACGGCCTGATGGGCTACGCGAAGGTCCTTCACCAGGCCGGCCTCTCCTGGACGCTGAGTTCCTACGCCTCGGAGGCGGCCAACTTCGGCATGTTCATCGGCAGCTACGAGCAGATGAAGCAGATCGCCGAGCGCATCCGCAAGGCCGCCGTGGACCTGGGTGTCAAACGCATCGTGGTCGGCGAGTGCGGCCACGCCTGGCGCGTTGCGTACAGCTTCTGGAACACCCTGGCTGGCATCGGCCGCGGGGCGGATGCCGACGACACCTACGCGCGGGCGCTACAGCGCCAGCTCGATCCGCGCTACCCGGTACCGCAGCACATCTGCGAGCTGACCCAGGACCTGGTAGACAGCGGCGCCATCCGCCTCGACCCGGAGGCCAACAGCCACTACGGCGGCGTCACCTTCCACGACTCCTGCAACGTCGCCCGGGCCTCCCGCATGGGTCAGCGCCCCGGGGGGCAGCTGGAGATCCCCCGCCGTCTGCTGCGCGCCAGCGTGCACAACTTCCGGGACATGGCCGACGCCACCATCGGCGACGAGACCTTCTGCTGCGGCGGCGGGGGCGGGCTGCTCACCGATGAACTCATGGAGCTGCGCGTCAAGGGCGCGCAGCCCCGCGTCTCCGCACTGCGCGAGACCATGGACGAGCACGGGGTCGACCGCATGGTGGCCATCTGCGCCATCTGCAAGGCCCAGTTCAGCAAGGTCCTGCCGTATTACGACATCCCGCGCGAGACCGTCATCAGCCTCCACGAGGTGGTGGGCAACGCGGTGCGGCTGGACCGCAGCGAGGCTTAAGCCGGCGCTGGGCCCGCGGGCCCCGGCCGAATAACGAGGGAGAGAGTCATGGCGACCCACGCGGAAGAGATCCCCTTTACGTTCCGTCGCTACCGCGACGGCGACGACCGGCAGCGCGCCTGGCGCGAGCAGATCTTCAAGGCGGACACGTCCCATAAATGCCCGACGTACGTCCACCGCACACCGCCGTGCCAGGCCAACTGCCCGGCCGGCGAAGAGATCCGCGGCTGGCTGCACGCCGCCCGCGGCCTGGAGAAACCCGCCGAAGGCGAGGCCTGGCAGGCGCTCGCCTTCCGCCGCCTGGCCGCCGCCAACCCCTTCCCCGCGGTGATGGGGCGCGTCTGCCCCGCGCCCTGCCAGCAGGGTTGCAACCGGCGGGTCGTCGACGACCACATCGCCATCAACGCCATCGAGCACACGATCGGCGACTACGCCCGCGATCACGGCCTGGACCTCGGCGAGCCCGGAGCGGACACCGGGCACCACGTGGCCGTCATTGGCGGTGGCCCGGCAGGGCTGTCCGCCGCCTACCAGCTGCGCAAGCGCGGCCACCGCTGCACCCTGTTCGAGGCGCAGCCAGAGCTCGGCGGCATGATGCGCTACGGGATCCCCGGCTACCGCGTTCCGCGCGAGGTCGTCGACACCGAGATCCAGCGCATCCTCGACCTCGGCGTCAACGTCCGCACCGGCTACCGGGTCGGCGAGCAGGTCACCCTTGAACAGCTCGAAAGCAACTACGACGCCGTACTCTGGGCCGTGGGCACCCACGAGGGGCGTCCCCTGCCGGTAGACGGCTGGGACGAGGCGTCCAACTGCCTGACCGGCGTCGAGTTCCTGCGCGCCTTCAACGAGGGCCGTCTAGGTGCGGTCAGCGACCGGATCCTGGTCATCGGCGGCGGCGACACCTCCATCGATGTGGCCTCCGTGGCCCGACGCCTGGGCTACAGTGCCGAGCTGCCCGACGAGGACCGGCCGGAGCACGCCGTGCTCGGTTACACCGCCCACGACGCCGCCAACCTGGCGATCCGCGAGGGAGCGGAGGTGGTTCTCACCTCCCTGTTTCCCCGTGAGGAGATGGCCGCCTCGGAGCAGGAGATCGAGGACGCGCTGCGCGAGGGGGTGACCATCCGCGACGGGGTGATGCCCCTGGTCGTCGAGCGCGACGCCGACGGCCGCGCCTGCGCGGTGCGCTTCGCCGAGTGCCGCATGGAGGGCAACACCCCGCACCCGATCGAAGGCACGGAGTTCCGGGTCGAAACCGACCTGGTCATCGCCGCCATCGGCCAGCGGGGCAACCTCGAGGGGCTCGAGGCGCTGGATAACGGCCACGGATTCATGGATGCGGACCAGTCCTACCAGCTCAGCGGCCGTCCGGGCCACTTCGTCGCCGGCGACATCATCCAGCCGCACCTGCTGACCACAGCCATCGGCCAGGCGGCCACGGCAGTGCAGGGCATCGACGCCTACCTCCAGGGCCGCGAGCCGTCCCGGCCGCCCAAGGTCAATGCCCACCATTTCCGACTGCTCGACGCGCTGCGGCGGGCAGACCGCGAACCGGAACCCTATGAGCCGGCAGCGGTGCGCGGCACCGATACGAGCGGCTTCGCCATCCACAACTTCGAGGACCGCGCCACCCACGAGGTGATTCGCCACGACCGGCTCTACCTCGGCCACTTCACCCCCGGGGAACGCCCCGAGCGCGAACGCCGAGCCATCGACCCGGAAGGCGTGATCGGCGACTTCAGCGAACGCATCCAGCCGCTGCCCGCCGAGACGGCCGTTGGCGAGGCTCGCCGGTGCATGAGCTGTGGGCTCTGCTTCGAGTGCGACAACTGCCTCGTCTACTGCCCACAGACCGCCGTGCAGCGCGTGCCCAAAACTGAGCGGGCCATCGGCCGCTACGTGCAGACCGACTACAGCCGCTGCGTGGGCTGCCACATCTGCCGAGACGTCTGCCCCACGGGGTACATCGAGATGGGCTTGGGCGAGTAGGGGGAACCGGCCATGCGGCGGAGACATCGACTGGCGTGGATCGGCTCCGGGGCCGCACTGGTGCTGGTGGCCACCGGCCTTGCCCTGGCCATCGGCGGCCTGCCCGGCAACGGTGGCGAGCCGTCAGCCCTCGCCGACCGTCCCGAGCCCCGGGGCGACGCTTGCATCCACGACGATGCCGGCACCATGCGCCGCGAGCACATGGACCTGCTCCGGGCGCACAAGGATGAGTCAGTGCGCGAGGGCCGGCGAGACGCCGACAAGAGCCTGCAGGGGTGCGTGAACTGCCACGCCACCCCTGCCGAGCAGCAGGCGCAGGGCGTCCCGGAGATGGCCTTCTGCACCAGCTGCCACGAGTACACCGCCGTGGAGATGGCGTGCTTCCAATGCCACAGCAGCGACGACACGGAGGGGCACGATGAGCGATAGGGATCCGGGCGGCATCAGCCGCCGGCGGCTGCTCGGCAGCGCCGCGGCGCTTGCCGGCGCCGCGCTCGCCCCCGGGCTTTTCCTAGTCCAGGCACACCCGGATGGCGGGGCCGATGCCGGGGCCCGCTGGGGACTGCTGGTGGATACCAACCGCTGCCGCCGGGATTGCCGGGCCTGCGTGGACGCCTGCCGCGAGGAGAACGGCTGGCCCGCCGCCGACAACGCGGGCGGCGACATCCACTGGATCCGCAAGGTGGACCTGCAGCCAGCCGAGGCAGACGGTCCCGGCCACTCTGCGCCGGTGATGTGCCAGCACTGCGCCGAACCGCCCTGCGTCAGTGTCTGCCCCACACGGGCCTCGTTCCGGCGCGCCGACGGCATCGTGTTGGTCGACAAGCATCGCTGCATCGGCTGTCGCTACTGCATGGTGGCCTGCCCCTTCCACGCCCGCGCCTTCGTCCATGCGCCGGTCGACGAACGCTCGCCCAACCACCCACGGGGCAAGGGTACCGTGGAGTCATGCACCCTCTGCGTCCACCGCATCGACCGGGGCGAGGCCCCGGCCTGCGTGGCACGCTGCGCCGAGGCGGGGCACGCGGCCCTCGTCTTCGGCGATCTCAACGACCCCGACAGCGAGATACGCCACGCCCTGCGCGAGCGCAGCGCCGAATCTCTGCGCCCGGACCTGGCGCTGGATGCCGGCGTGCGCTACCACGGACTGTCCTGAGGGAGCATCAGTCATGGCGACACGGATTCGCTATCAACACCTGGGCACGCGCCACCCGCTGCGCTGGGCTGCCGCCATGGCTGGCGCCGGCGTGCTGGCGCTGATCGGGGCGGCAACAGGCCTCTATCTCATCGTGGCCGGCCACCACCTGACCGGCATGGGCCAGCAGGTGGTCTGGGGGTGGCCACACGTCGTCGCCATCGGCCTGATCCTCGCTGGCGCCGGGGCCTTCGCCCTGGCGGCACTGGCCCCCGGCGCCCTGGGGCAATCCGGCGAGCCGTGGGCCCGCCTGGGCACGGCGTCCGCGGCGGCACTGCTGGTCGGCGGGCTGGCGGTCCTCAGCCTGGATCTGGGCAGCCCGCAGCGCATCCTTCCGCCGCTGGAACTCAACCTGATGTCGAGCTTCAGCCGCAACCTCTTCCTGTACACGGCGTTTCTGGCCGTCGCCCTGCTCTACCTGGCCACCCTGATCGAGCCGCGCATGCGTCGCTACACGGTGACCGCCGGCGCCCTGGCCGCGGTGGTAGCGGTCCTGCTGGCGCTGAACGTCGGCTCGATCTTCGCCATGCTCGCCGCCCGTCCGGTCTACGGCGGCGCCATCATGATGCCGCTTTTCCTCGCCGCCGCACTCACCCTGGGCACGGCGGCCCTCTCCCTGATCTGGCTGGCGGTGCTGCGCGCCCAGGGCCAGGCGCCGCCGCCCCGGGCCACGGAGCGGCTCGGCAGCATCCTGCTCGTCGCACTGCTGGCCCTGGCCACCCTGCTGGCGCTGCACTTCGTGACCCTTGCCTACCAGCCGGGCCATAGGGACATTGCCCGTTTCCTCCTCGTCGACGGCGGCGTCTACCCGATCGTGTTCTGGCTCGGGGCAGTCGCCGTCGGCATCATCACGCCCACTCTCCTCCTGCTGCGGAAGGCGGCCCGCGCTCGTGGTCAGGCCCTCGCCTGGGCCTCGGGGGTTGCCCTGATCGGCGGGTTCGCCCATCTTTTCGTGATGATCGTCGGTGCCCAGGCCTTTCCGCTGCAGATCTTTCCGGGGCGCGAGGTCCAGGGCGCCGTCTTCGACGGGGAGGCTGCCTCCTACCTCCCCAGCGCCTGGGAGGCCCTGCTGAGCTTGGCCGGCCCCGGGCTGGCCCTGCTCATCCTCCTGCTGGCGCTGCGCGCGCTGCCCCTGGCAGCGGTGCACCCCCCGGAGGAGCGAACGGCGGCGGAAGACCCGCCAGCAGCCGACTCCGAAACCCGGGCAACCCCCGAGCCGGGCCAGTGACCCGCGGCATGACCGGACACCCAGCCAGGCTCTACCTCTCGGCCCTGCACAAGGGCTCCGGCAAGACCTCCCTGAGCGTCGGCCTGGCCGCAGCCCTGATCCGCCAGGGGGTCGGGGTGCGACCCTACAAGCGCGGGCCGGACTATATCGACCCCGGCTGGCTGACGCTGGCCAGCGGCCACCCGTGCCGCAACCTCGACCACCACACCATGGCGCGCGACGAGATCCGCGCCGAGGTGGCCGGGGCCGGCGACAGCCTGGCGCTGATCGAGGGCAACAAGGGCCTGCACGATGGCGTCGACCCCGGCGGCCGGGACAGCAACGCCGCACTGGCCGCAGAGCTGCAGGCACCGATCGTGCTCATCGTCGACACCCGGGGCATGACCCGCGGGATCGCCCCCACGGTCCTCGGCCACGCCGGCTTCGACCCGCAGGCCCCGGTCGCCGGGGTGATCCTCAACCGCGTCGGCGGCTCCCGCCACGAACGCAAGCTACGCCAGGCCCTGGAGACCTACACCGATCTGCCCGTGTTCGGGGCCGTTCCCGACGACCGCACGCTGCACATCGACGCCCCGTATCTGGGGCTGATCCCGGCGGCGGAGCAGGCGCAGGCCCAGCGGGTGATCGATCGCTGGGCCGACCGGGCCGAGACGCACCTCGATCTTGACGGCCTACAGGCTCTGGCGGCGACGGCCCCGCCACTACCAGCCCCAGCCCGACCCGCGACCCTGGGGCGGGCGGCGGATGTGGACATCGGGATCGCCCACGACCGGGCGTTCAACTTCTACTACCCTGGGGACCTGGAGGCCCTCGAACGGGCCGGTGCCCGGCTTCACTGGATCGACCTGATCTCCGACATGCGCCTTCCAGCGCTCGACGGGCTCATCCTCGGTGGCGGATTCCCTGAGCGTCACGCCGCCGAACTCGCCGCCAACCAGGCCATGAGGCGAGCGGTTGCCCGGCTTGCGGCGGCGGGACTGCCCATCTACGCCGAGTGTGGCGGACTGCTCTACCTGTGCCGGCAGCTCCACACCCACGATGGCTATCACGCCATGGCTGGTGTTTTCCCGGTGGACGCCGAGATGACCGACCGGCCCCAGGGGCACGGATACATGACGCTGCACGCCTCGCCGCAGGCCCCGTGGAACCCGGGGGCCGGGACGGCCGGGATCCCGGCCCACGAATTCCATTACTCCCGACTCCGCGCGCCTCTGCCACAGGAACTGCCGTGCGCCTACCTCGTTGATCGCGGCCAGGGCCTGGGCGGGGGCCGGGACGGCCTGGTCACCGGCAACACCCTGGCCTCGTACGCCCACCTGCGCCATACGTGGGCCACGCCATGGGCCGAGCGCTTCGTGGACTTCGTCCGCGCGCAGCGGTCCGGTGCAGCATGCGCCGCCCCAGGGTGACGTTTGCGTCAGATCAATTTTTTCGCCTTCCCCCCCTTTATTCCGGACGTGCTGATGAATATAGTCTGAATATATGAGGCAGATAGCCGCGGACTTTCTGCGGCGAAAAAAACAGCAACGGCCCTAATAAAAACAAGGACTTACGTTCCAAAGGGCCCCCGGTTGAACGTCAGGAGGAGACATGTACGCCGGGAGAGATGCGGACCCAACCGGCCTGCGCCGGCAACGGGCGGCGCGCACTATCGAGCCCCCCAACGCACGGGAGCCCCACGGGCATGGATTCCACGAGGGACCCGGCGGCTCCAGCCGCTGGCGGCCGCTGCGCCGGTTGCGGACCCTCCCGACCCCCACACACTACCCCGATACGCCGCATGCCTCCGCATCCTCAGCCACCGAGCAGGAAGCCCTGCACCTGCTCAGCGCCCTGGGCGTAGTGGCGGCGCAGGCCCGCGACCTCGATGAACTGCTCGAGCACGGCCTGGCACGACTCATCGAGCAGACGGGGGCCGCCGCGGCCGCCGTGCGCCTCTTCGACGAGCAGGGTTATCTGCGCCTGGTCGAGGCCAACGGACTCAACGCCGGCTTCATCGACGCCGAGCGTCGTCAGCCGGCGGAGGGCTGCCCCTGCGCCATCGCCGGAGAACGCACCGCTGTGCAGTTCCGCGGCGACCTGCGTCAGTGCATCCGGCGCAGCGGCTGCAACCCGCTGCCGAACCGACCACAGCTGGCCATGCTGGCGGTACCGATTCTCGATCCGGGCGGCAACGGCGTTGGCATCTACAACCTGTACTTCGAACCGCACGAAGCACAGCGCTGGATGCACCCGCCGCGCATGCTGGAGTGGATCGGCCGTCAGCTCGGCGCGGCCATCGCCCGGATCCGCGAAGAGTACCGCACCCATCACAGCGCGCTGCAGGAGGAGCGCAACCTCCTCGCCCACGAACTACACGACACGGTCGCCCAGGAGGTGGCCACGCTGCGCCTGCGGGTCCGGCAGCTGGAGGAACGGGTCAGCAGCGGAGCCGACACCGAGGCCCTGCTCGCCCCGCTGGAGGATCTGCGCACCCGGCTCGACCACACCAACGACCAGGTCCGGACGGTGATGCAGCAGTTCCGCACGCAGGCGTTGGGCACGCCGCTGGAGACGGCCCTGAGCCGACTGGTCAACCGGTTCAGCCGGGACAGCGGCATCGAGGTCCGACTGATCCACCGCTGGCCGGAGCTGGCCCTCGGCGAGCGCGAGCAGCTGCACATCCACCGCATTGTCGAGGAAGCCCTGTCCAACGCCTGGCACCACGGCGGCGCCCGCAATGTCCGCCTGCAGCTGGAGACCCCCGGCGGTGACCTCTGCCTGCTGATCGAGGACGACGGCGGCGGCTTCGTGGTGGACGAGGTACCCGATTCGGACCCGACCCAGCCCCGCGGACACGGCCTGCGGGGGATGCGCGAGCGCGCCCGGCACCTGGGGGCGATCCTGAGCGTGGAGAGCGAGCCGGGCCAGGGCACTGCCATCCATCTGCGCCTGCCGCAGCCGCAGCGCCTGACGTGGACCACCAAGAGCCTTCACCAAGCGGGGTTCAACGACCATGCGTATCCTGCTTGTCGATGATCATCAGCTCTTCCGCGCCGCGCTGCAGGAGCTGCTCAACGCCCAGGGGCTGACCACCGCGAGCGGCTCCGGCCAGGACGACGTGCTCGCCCTGGTGGCTTCGTTCGGACCCGATCTGGTGCTGCTCGATCTGCGCATGCCCGGACAGGACGGGCTGACGGTCCTGCGGCGGATCCACGATCAGCACCCCGGGCTGCCGGTGGTGATGCTCACCGGCAGCGAGGAGGAGCGCGACTTGTTCGACTGCCTGCGCGCCGGGGCGCAGGGGTACCTGCTCAAACACAACGACCCCGATTACCTGATCTCCGCCTTGCACCAGGCCACCGACGGTAAGATCGCCGTGGCGCCCCAACTGACCGACACCCTGGCGCGGGCCCTGGGGCAGCCGCCTGATCAGCGAGCCGACGACACCCCGCCGGACCCCTTCGCCGGCCTCACCCCGAGGGAACGGGACATCCTCGAACGCCTGGCCGCCGGCGAGAGCAACAAGGTCATCGCCCGGCACCTGGGAATCTCCGACGGGACCGTCAAGCTTCATGTCAAATCGGTGCTGCGCAAGCTCGGCGTCCACTCCCGGGTTGAGGCGGCTATCAAGGCCGTGGACTTCGGGCTGACCCGTCGCCCCACCACCTGAGACGCCACCTCGGCTACCCTCTCCCCCGCGCGGGGGGCCGTTCAGCGACTGCAGTCCCCCGTTTGGGATATTCCGGGCAACGCTTGCACGCTGAAGAATGTGCCGGGCAGAGACGCAGACCGCCCGGCGCCGCCGGGCTGCCCTCCTGAACCGACGCTGAAGGGTCGCACAGTTATGGTCTTCGATTCCTTTATCGCAGCGCACTGGACGATGCTCGGCACCGTCTTCGCCATCGCGGTGGTCCTCGGTGCCGTCGTCAACAAGAGCAACTTCTGCACGATGGGCGCCGTCTCCGACATCGTGAACATGCAGGACTGGCAGCGGATGCGCATGTGGATCCTGATCATCGCCGTGGCGATCCTCGGCGTGGGGCTGCTCGAGCCACTGGGGCTGATCAATGCCGACGAGAGCATGCCACCATATCGCAGCGCCGACTTCGCCTGGGCCGGCTACCTCGTCGGCGGCCTGCTCTTCGGCATCGGCATGACCCTGGGCAGCGGCTGCGGCAACAAGACCGTGGTGCGCATCGGCGCCGGCAACCTCAAGTCGCTATTCGTGGCCGCGATCCTGGGCACGGTGGCCTTTTTCATGGTCAATCCCCTGCCGCTGGTCGACGCCTCGCTGCGCGATCTGCTCTTCGGATGGGTCCAGGCGACGGCCCTGTCCCACAGCCACGGCCAGGACCTGGGCAGCCTCATCGCCGGCGAGGCGGGGCACTGGGTGCGGCCGCTCCTGGCCCTGTTCATCGGCGGCGCCCTGCTCTACGCCGTGCTGCGGGTGACCGGCTTCCGCCGGGACCGCAACGCCGTCTCCGGGGCCCTGATCATCGGCGCCTGCATCGTCGCGGTCTGGACGGTGACCAGCAACGTCTACGTGGCCGACGAGATGGGTCAGCGGGATACCCTGCAGACCTACGCCACAGACTGGGACTTCCACCACCCCGACACCGACACCGGCCGCCCGGAGAGCACCCGCTGGCTGGCACCGCAGGGGGTCAACTTCGTTGGTCCGCTGGTGCAGAGCACCGAATACACCGCCAGCGGCTTCGATCCGGCACTGGTCACCGTGGGCGTGATGGTCATCGGCGGCGTAATCCTCGGCTCTTTCCTTTGGGCCCTGATCAGCCGCAGCTTCCGCTTTGAGTGGTTCGCCGACCGCCAGGACTTCAACCGCCACCTCAGCGGTGGCGTCCTCATGGGCATCGGCGGCCCCCTGGCAATGGGGTGCACCTTCGGCCAGGGCATCACCGGCATGTCCACTCTGGCCCTGAGCGCACCGCTGGCCCTGGGCGGACTGATCCTGGGCAGTGCCCTAACCATGAAGGTCCAGTACTACAAGCTCCTCTACGAAGACGAGGCGACCTTCGGCAAGGCCTTGGTCACCGGCTTGGTGGACCTGCGCCTGTTACCGGCATCGCTGAGGCAACTCGATGCGCTTTGACGGCAGCGGGCGGTGGGCCCCCGCCCGCCGCCTGATCCCCTGTCGCGAGTGGCCCCGTCCAACCCCGGCGAGCATCCGGGCCGACCTGATCGCCGGCATCGCCGTGGCGCTGGTGCTCATCCCCCAGTCCATGGCGTATGCGGCGCTGGCCGGTATGCCGCCCTACTACGGCCTGTACGCTGCCTTCCTGCCGGTGATCGTCGCAGCCGTATGGGGCTCCTCGCCGCAGCTGGCTACCGGCCCGGTCGCTGTAGTGGCCCTGCTAACGGCCTCGGCACTGACCCCGCTGGCCGAGCCGGGCAGCGGCGAGTTCATCACCCTGGCTATCGCCCTCGCCTTCCTGGTCGGCGTGATCCAACTGGTGCTCGGACTCTTCTCCCTGGGCACTCTGGTGAACTTTCTCGCCCACCCGGTCATCCTGGGCTTCACCAACGCCGCTGCCATCGTCATCGCCCTGTCCCAGGTCAACGACCTGCTCGGCGTTCCCTTGGACCGCGACGCCGGAATGCTGGTGGCCTTCGCCGACGTCCTCGGTCGGCTGGAGAATGCTCATCTGCCCACGCTGGCTATGGGGCTCGGCGCGCTGGCTCTGATGCTCGCCGCCCGGCGCTGGCTGCCGCGGATCCCCGGCGTCCTGCTGGCAGTGGCCGTCGGCGTGCCGGTGAGCTACCTGGTGGGGTTTGAAGACCTCGGCGGGGCCGTGGTGGGTACGGTGCCCGAGGGCCTGCCCGCGCCCGCGCTGCCCGAGCTGAGCTGGGACCTGGTGGTCACCCTGCTCGGCACGGCGGCGGTGATCGCCCTGGTCGCCTTCATGGAGGCGATCTCCATCGCCAAGGCCCTGGCGACGCGTACCCGCGACCGCATCGATCCCAATCAGGAGCTGGTCGGCCAGGGGCTGTCCAACCTCACCGCCAGCGTTTTCCAGGCCTTCCCGGTCAGCGGCTCGTTCTCGCGCAGCGCGGTGAACCACGACAGCGGAGCCCGCAGCGGCCTGGCCTCGGTCTTCACGGCGGCGCTGGTGGGCCTGACCCTGCTTTTCCTCACCCCGCTGCTCCACCACCTGCCCGAGGCAATCCTGGCGGCGATCATCATCATGGCGGTGATCGGACTGGTGAACATCCGGGCCCTGGTACAGACCTGGCACACCCACCGCCATGACGGTATCGCCGCGCTGGTGACCTTCGGCGGGACCCTGATCTTTGCCCCCCACCTCGACTACGGCATCCTCCTCGGCGCCGGGCTGGCGATCGTGCTCTACCTGCTGCGCACCATGCGCCCACGGGTGGTTATCCTCTCGCGCCACCCGGAGGACGGAGCGCTGCGCGACGCACGCTTTTTCGACCTGCCCGAGAGCGAGCACATCGCGGCGCTGCGCTTCGACGGGCCACTCTATTTCGCCAATGTCGGCCACCTAGAGGACACGGTGCTGCAGATCAACAACGAGCACCCGCAGGCGCGCTTCCTGCTGCTCGTCGCCGACGGCATCACCTCCATCGACTCCTCCGGGGTGGAGAGCCTGCACGGGCTGCGGGAGCGGCTTGACGACAATGGCGTGACCCTGGTGCTGGCCGGGGTCAAGCTTCAGGTCCGGGAGGTGATGCAGCGCGCCGGGCTGGAGACCGAGATCGGCGCGGAGAACATCTTCCGCCACGAGGACGACGCCATCGAGGCCATCCACCAGCGGATCGATGACCCGACCTTCGATCCAGCCCGGTGCCCCCTGGCACCGCAACGGGGCGCCGCAGTCTGATGGCGCCCCGTCACCTCAGTCGATATCGAAACGGTACATCAGGTCGAGGGCGCTATCCTCACCGCTGACCGCCTCGAGGTAAAGCTGCCAGGTCAGGTAGTAGCGCAGGGTCACGGTATTCACCGGGCTGAACACGGCCACCCCGTACGCGACGTAGAGCCGCGGAGTGATGTACCCGGAGAGCACCACTTGGGCGTCCTCGCCCTCGCCGGCAGTGTCGATGTCGAAATCGCGTATACCCACCTGCTCGGCCGCCGCGGTGACCACGCCGGCGCCACCGTAAAGCCCGAGGGCCAGGGCCGCCGAGGCGAGCATTTCGTCGGTCCCAGGGCCCTCGGCCCCCATCGGCCGCCCCCGGATCAGGTAGGACAGGGCGTTCTCCTGGGACATGGTCGGCTCGCTGAACAGCGTGACCTGGGGCTCGTCAGCAAAGCCGCCGACGCGGATGCCGGCCGTTACCCGGTCACGCTCGATCCGCCGCACAGCCTCGATATCGAGCTGCGGCCGATCCAGCGGACCAGCAAACAGCACCAGCCCCCGCCGGATGGCCAAGCGCTGCCCGTAGGCACGGTACTCGCCATCCTCGACGCGCAGCTCGCCGTAAGCCTCGGTGGATCCATCCGGCTGCTGGAGCACACGCAAGGCCCCGCCGAGGCGCCCGCGCACCCCGAAGGCGGCAAGGGTGACCGCATCGCCGAGGGCCAGCTCCACATCCCCCTCTACCTGCCAGCCTTCGGGCATGGCGTCGGTCAGCGCCGGCGCCTCTTCGTCGCGGCGAACCACCACCACATCGCGCGAATGCCCTACCGCCCGGTCCGGAAGCTCGCGTATGGCGATGGCGCCCCGCGGCACCTGCACCTGTCCACCAACGCGCACCTGGCCCGGGCGCACTGCCAGGTTCAGCCGCGGACTGACCGCCAACTCGGCGAACGGGGGCACGTCCGCCCATAGCTCGTCCCCGTCCAGGCCCAGGTCCACGCGCCAGTCATCCCCGTTCCAGGCGGCGTCCCCCTGGATCCGCGCCTGGCCGTCGCCGACCCGGAAGCCGCCGCCGATATCGGCCTGATCGCCGTCGAAAGCGACCCACAGCCCCAAGTCCTCCACACGGCTGGCGGACTGCGGCGCCGCTACGATGCCATCCCGCAGCTCGACCCGCCCGGCCAACCGCGGATCGCTGCGTGTACCGGTGAGCTGCGCCCGAGCATTGACCTCACCGGCCAGTTCGCTGAGATCGGGCACAAGGGGCCGGAAGAAGCCCACGCGCAGGCCGTCGACCCTCAGTTCGCCGGCAACGGCCTCACCGTCCGCACGCGGATCGCCGCGGACCCGGAGCGCCGCATTGCCCGCATCGGCGGCCTCAAAGTCGAGCTGGGCCTCCGCCTCGTCAGGGCTATAGCGCCCCTGGACAGCCAGGCGCTGATAATCGACGTCGCGAATCACCGGATCCCCATCGTCGAATTCGTCGTGTAGCGTCAGGGCCAGGCGCCCATCGAGGCTTTCCGCCCGGACCCGGGCGTCCACACCCTCCTCCGGGGTCCAGCGGACCGCGCCGTCCCCGGACAGGCCGCCCTCCCAGTCAACCCCGGCGGGGAGCCAAGGCTCTACCCAGGCCAGGTCGAAGCCCTCGAGGAGGAATCGCAGGTCGGCCCCCTCGGGGCCAGCGCGCACACCGTCGGGCAGCTGCAGGCGCGCGTCCCGGTAACGCCAGCACTGCGCCCCAAGTTCAAGCTCCTCGTCGGCATAGCGCATCGGGAAGGGGGCATCCAGGCGAACCCGGTGGTCGCGGAACTCGCCGCCGGCGTCCACGAGCAGACCACTCCACCCGAATTCCGGTTGCCAGCCCCCGGCCACCCCCAGGTGGCCCTGCCCCTCGGGGGCGTGCAGGCGCACCCCTAAGTGGTGGGCGGCGCGGCTGCCGGTGGCGCGCATCTCGAGTTCGTCGACTCCCCCCTGGGGCAGCTCGATACCTCGGGCCTGCACGACGGCATCGCCCGGCTGCTGCGCCAGCGCCGGGACATCGGCCTGCCAGTCCAGGGCATCGATGTGGTAGGCGTCGTAGCGCAGCCCGCGCCCACGGCCGGCACTTTCGATATCCAGGGCGTCGGGGGCGCCGCGCACCCGTGCATGGGCCTCCAGGGCGCCGCCCAGACGCTCGTCCAGCGCGCCGAGATCAGACAGCCGGGCGCGTAGCTCTACATCCCAGGTCTCCGCCAGGGCACCGTCCAGCAAGACCTCCCCACCATCGACCCGCGCCTCGATGCCGCTCAGGCGCCAGACCTCGTCCAGGGTGTGCTCGCCACGGCCGCGGACGGCCACCGCGCGCCCGTGCAGCTCGCCACTCAGGCCGGGGGTATCGATGGTCAACGCCCACCCCTCCCCGCCGGCCTGACCGCGGACGCTGAGCGGTCCGCTCACCCCTTGCGGGGCCTGCGGCCATTCCAGCGACGGATCCAAGGCGACAGCCTCGGCGGTCACGTCCCAACGCACCCCGTCGGCGTCCCAGCCGAGCCGCGCCTGCCCTTCGAGCTCGCCGCCGAGCAGCTCACCCCGCAAATCGGTAAGACGCGCCCCCTCGGCATCAACCTCGAACCGGCTGCGCCAGTACCCGCGGGGCACGTGCTCACCGGTCAGATCGGTGTCCAGGGTGCCGCGCAGGCCGTCGAGATCCCCCTCGGCAGTCAGGTTCAGCCCTTCGGCGGCCACGACCCCCCGGGTATCCAGGGGCCAGCCGCCATCCAGATCCTCGGTCTCGATCCGCAGAGGCAGCTGCGGATCGAGCGGCTGGATATCCAGATCGATCGCGCCGCTGACCGGCCCAGCCAGGGTGCTGGTCACCCGCAACGCCGCCACGCTGCCGCCGAACCGCGAGGCGAAACGGAGACGTTCCGGCAGCCCGGGGGCTGCCGCTGTGCCGCGCACAAACAGGGACAGCGGATAGCTCTCGGCGGTATGCAGCGAGCCCTCCAGCTCCACCCGGGCGTCGTCCCGCTCGACCAGCAACCGATGGATGCGCCACTCGGTGCCGACAGCCGTCCACGCGGTCTCCAGACGCTTGATCCGCTGCGCCGGGGCATCACCGAAGGTCAGGGTCACCTGCTCGACCAGCAGTTTCTCGACGTCGACGGCGAGGGGCAGCTCGATGCGGGGCAGGGTCAGCGGCTCGTCCCGGGCCTCCGGGTCGGCTTGGACCGGCGGCTCCTCTCCCTCGGCCACGGTCACCTCGACCCCACTGACCCGCAGGGAATCGACCCGCGCCTCACCGGCAAGCAGGCGCTGCGGCTGCCAGACCAGGGCCGCGCTCGTCACGGCGACGTCGACCCGTTCATCGCGCCAGCCCACGTCCGCCACTTCAACGCCCCGCGCGAGGTTGCCGCCGGTGACCCGCAGCTCCAGCCGCGGCTCCACCGACTCGGCCACGGCGGCGGCCAGGCGCGCCCCCGAGGTGGTCATCAGCAGCCAGGCAAGCGCCAGCAAAAGCAGGCCGAGCACCGCCAGAAGGATCGTGCCGGAAAGCTTGAACAGGCGACGCAGAGTGATCACAGGTCCGACCCCATGGAAAAGTGGAGACGCCAGGAGTCATCCGCCTCCCCCACCGTCGAGGCGAGATCGAGACGGACCGGCCCCACCGGCGACGACCAACGGATACCGAAACCGGCCCCGGTTTTCGCTTCGCTGCCGAGGTTGTCCCAGTCGGCGTAGGCATTGCCGCTGTCGAGAAAGACCGCCGGGCGCCAGTTGGGCGTAAGCTGGTAACCGTATTCGACACTGCCTACGGCCAGGTAACGCCCGCCGATCACCGTGCCGTCCTCCTCCGGCCCCAGCGTCTGGTACTTGTAGCCGCGCACGCTCTGATCACCACCGGCGTAAAAGCGCAGCGACGGCGGTACATCCGCGAATGAATCCGTGGCCAGCGCACCGACTTCACCACGGACGAGGAAACGGTGCCGCTCGCCCAGCGTGCGCACCCAGCGGGTGGCGGCACGCACACGGCGCAGCTCAATGTCCGAGGCCAGATCGGGGTCCGCCACCTCCAGGGCCAGCAGCTGCCGGTCGCCCCAGCGCGGATCGAGCCCGCCGCGGCTGCGCACCCGGCTCCAGCTGACGCCCGGGATGTAGAGCTGCGTCGTGCGCCGGTCGTCATCGATGCGGTATCGCTCGCGCTGGGCGCGCAGGGACAGGACCTGCTGCCAGCCACTCTCCAGCCGATGCCGGTGCTGAACGGAGGCGGTGATCTGCTCGGTATCGATGTCCGCCACGTCCTGGGCCTGGACCCCAAGCTGGTATTCCAGCTGGGTGCGCAGGGGGTCGCGCAGCGGCACCGTATAGGTGCCGCTCAGGTTCTGCCGGCGCTGGGCGATCTCGCTTTCCACCGCCAGGGAGTGACCCCACTGGTTAACCCAGGGCCGGCGCCAACCCAGACGAATACGGGCACCGAGGTCCGTGGTGTAGCCCACCCCGGTGGTGATCTCATGCCGGGCCCGGGTCGAGAGGTCCACGTCTACCGGCACCTCGCCCTCGTCCGCGCCATCGCGCTGCGGGCGAACGCGCACGTCGGAGAAATAGCCGCTGTCGAGCAGCTGGCGGTTGAAGGCCGCCACCTGCTCGGCGGTGTACGGCTCGCCGCGCTCGAAGGGGACCAGGCGCTGCAGGAACTCTTCGGCCAGGGGGGCTTCGGCGAACTGCACCACTCCGAAGCGGTACCGTATGCCGCTGTGGTAATGCAGGATCACCTCGGCCTCGCGGGCCTCCGGGTCCACCTCGACCCGGCGGGTGACGTAGCGGCCATCGAAGTACCCCCGATCCAGCGCGAGGTTCTGGATCGCCCGGCGCGCCGCCTCGTAGCGCCCGTGGTGGAGGACATCCCCCTCGGCGAGGCCGAGCCGCTGCTCGATCCCGGCGAAGGCCGGATCCGTCCCCGCCGGCCCGGTGATTAGCACGTGCACACGGCTCAGGCGGACCGGCTCACCCGGATCCACCAGCACGGTCAGCCGCACCTGCTCTTCGTCGATCCGCTCGCGACGCACCTGGACCTGCGAGTCGTAATAGCCCACGGCCTGCAGTCCGCGCTCGGCCCGCTCCGGGGCCCGCCGGCGGAAGGCGGCAACAACCGCGGGGTCGGCGGATGCCGGTTCGCCGATATGGCCGCGCACCTGATCGGCCAACTCGCCGCTGACCCCCTCGATGACCACCTCCACCCCGGCTTGGGCCGGACGCCCGGGCAGTGCCAGCAGGATCAGCAAGAGCACGACCGGCAGCCAGACCGGGGGGGTCACCAAGGGCCGGCACAGGCTTGTATACTCGGGGGCTGCGCCCCCCCGGGAGCGCCTTGGCCGATCAGAAGAGGGGATCACGAGGTCCATGCAAGAAGAGCCGGAAACGGAACGGACGGAACAGGATGAGCACCACCTGCGCCTGCGCAACATGGTCCTCGAGGACTATGACGATGTCGCGCGCATCATGGACCAAGTGTATCCCGATATGGACGGGGCGTGGTCCCGGGAGCAGTTCGCCGCGCAGATCAACCGCTTCCCGGAGGGGCAGATCTGCATCGAGGACAATGGTCGTGTGGTTGCCGGCGCCATCACGCTCATCGTGGACTACGGCCGTTTTGGCGACAAGCACACCTACGAGGAGATCACCGGCGGGGGCTACCTGACCACCCACGACCCCAACGGCGACGTCCTCTACGGCGTGGACATCTTCGTCGATCCGGAGTACCGCGCCATGCGCCTCGGCCGTCGGCTCTACGACGCGCGCAAGGAGCTGTGCCGGCGCCTGAACCTGCGCGGCATCGTCGCCGGCGGGCGCATTCCCGGCTACACCCGGCACGCCGACGAGATGTCGCCCGAGGAGTACATCGAGCTGGTCAAGCGCCGCGAGATCCACGATCCGATCCTCTCCTTCCAGCTCGCCAACGACTTCCACGTGCGGCGGATCATCACCGACTACCTGCCGTCGGACCGCGACTCGCACGCCTACGCCACCCTGGTGCAGTGGAACAACATCTTCTACGAGCCCAAGGAGCAGCCGCTGATCACGCGGCGCAAGGCCGTGGTCCGGGTTGGCACCGTGCAGTGGCAGATGCGCCCGATGAGCTCGGTCGATGAACTGATCGACCAAGTCGAGTTCTTCGTGGACGCCCTGGCCGGCTACAACGCCGATTTCGCCCTGTTCCCGGAGTTCTTCAACGGCCCGTTGCTGTCACTATTCAACCAGGAGAACCCGGCCGAGGCCATCCGCGGACTGGCGCAGTACACCGACGAGATCGTCGATGAGATGTCGCGTCTGGCCGTCTCCTACAACATCAACATCATCGCCGGCTCGATGCCGGTCTACCAGGAGCAGTCGCTCTACAACGTCTCCTACCTGTGCCGGCGCGACGGCACCACCGACGAGCAGCACAAGCTGCACATCACCCCCGACGAACGCTCCTACTGGGGCGTGCGCGGCGGCGACGAGCTCAAGGTCTTCGAGACCGACATCGGCAAGATCGGCATCCTGGTCTGCTACGACTCCGAGTTCCCGGAACTGCCGCGAATCCTCAACCAGAAAGGGGCGCGCATCCTCTTCGTGCCGTACTGGGTGGACACGCAGACCGGCTACCTGCGCGTGCGCCGCTGCGCCCAGGCCCGGGCCATCGAGAACGAGTGCTACGTGGCGATCACCGGATCCGTCGGCAACCTGCCCAAGGTCGAGAACATCGACATCCAGTATTCACAGTCGGCCGTGTTCTCGCCGGCGGACTTCGCCTTCCCCCACGACGCCATCGTGGCGGAGACGACGCCGAACACGGAGATGACCCTGATCGTCGACCTGGACCTGGACAAGCTCACCGAGATCCGCAACGAGGGATCCGTCCGCAACTACAAGGACCGCCGCCTGGACCTCTACCGCATCCAGTGGCTGGGCCGGGACTGATCGGCCCGGCCCCGGAAATCAGGCGATCAGCGCCAGCAGCACGAGTACAGCGCAGACCACGGCGGTGAGCCGCCCGCGGAGCTGGCGGTACCAAGGCGGGAAGCCGGTCCCCGGATCGGCGAGGCGCTCGTAGCCGTACCAGGCGGCGAACCCGGCGGCCAGCAGCAGTGCCCCGGCGGCAGGGGCGGCAACAACCCCGAGCCCGGCACCCAGCCAGCCGACCAGCGCCGGCAGGACACCGACTGTCATGACCGGCCAGGGGCGCTGGTCCCGCAGCAGCGCCACCCCCCAGTGGACCCCGCCGAGGAACGCCAGGATGGCGGCGCCGTAGGCCAGGGTGGCGGCCACCGCCTGCTCGTGGACCCCCGCGGGAGCGGCGGCGGCCACCAGCAGGCCGACCACGAACGGGATCAGCCCGGCATAACCCAGCGCACGGCCCGGGCGCTCGGCCCGTGCCGACGCTGCGGTGTCACCGCCGACCACCGGATGCTCGAGGAGCTCATCGGGACCGCCGACGAAGGCGCCGTGGACGAAGATCTGGGGCAGGCTCCGCCAGCCGGTCATCTCCTGGAGCTGGTGGAATCGGTCGCGCATCTGCGCCGATCCCATGGGCATCTCGACCTCCCGGTAATCCACCCCGCTGCGGTGCAGCGCCCGCACCACCGAACGGGTATCGGTCAACCCCGAGCGGAAGATGACCACCGTCGCCGAACTCAGCTCACGGGCCAATGCGGGATCGCCGCCGCCCTGCCGTATCGTGCCGTCATCTGTCATGCCAGCTCCTCCGGTTGCATCGCGCCCCCAGTGTAGGGGATCCGGCGCGGCACCGTCGCCGGACATGCGGACTCTGAAAGTCCACTTTTGCTAGCATGAACCCGTCCGCCACACCGTTCAGCAAACCCGGGGATCCGAGCCATGTACGCACCCAAGGGCGAACCCATCACCTTCCAGCGCGACTGCGAAGCCGTGGTCATCCCCGCCGGGGACACCGGCATCATCCCCGCCGGCGCAGAAGGGGTGCTGACACAGGCCCTCGGCGGGAGCTACACCATCTACCTGCAGGGCTACCTGTTCCGCATCGACGGCGCCAACGCCGACGCCATCGGCAAGGAACCACCCCAGCCCCCGGAACTCCCGGAAGGCGCCGGCGACGAGGACGTGGAGCGGCTGATCTGGGAACAGATGGCCACCTGCTACGACCCGGAGATCCCGGTCAACGTGGTCGACCTCGGGCTGATCTACCGCTGCGACATCCACAAGGACGAGCACGGGCAGCGCCATGTGGACATCGACATGACCCTCACCGCGCCAGGCTGCGGCATGGGCGACATCCTCGCCCACGACGTCCGGGTCAAGGTGCAGATGGTGCCCACCGTCGCCGAGGCCCAGGTGAACCTCGTCTTCACGCCGCCGTGGAGCAAGGAGATGATGTCCGAGGCCGCCAAGCTGCAGGTCGGCCTGATGTAGTCGCAGACACTGGCGCCGCCCCCGGGGGGGGGGCCCCCCGCGGGGGGGGGCGGGGGGGGGGGCCCCCCCCCGGGGGCGCGGACATCCGGCCGCGATCAGAAGCCCTGCTTCTCCATCCAAGGGATGATGCGATCGAAGGCACGCTCGATATCGTCCATGGAGGCCGCGTAGCTGATGCGCAGCGAATTCGGGCAGCTGTCACCGAAGGCATCGCCGGGGACCACGCACACGCCGGTCTCTTTGAGCATTCGCGTGGCCAGATTGGTGGCGTCGGTGTTCGGCGGCAGCGACGGGAAGATGTAGAACGCCCCCTGCGGCCGATAGCTGGTCATATGCGGGGTGTTGCTGACCAGCTCCACAATGCGGTCACGACGCTGACGGTAAGCGTCGAGCATCTCGTCGACGCACGCCATCCCCCCCTTGAGGGCGGCAACCCCGGCCCACTGGGCCGGCGTGTTGGCGACCGTGGTGGTGAAGATGTGGAAGCGCTGGAGCTTCTTGATCGCCCCCTGGCTGGAGATCAGCCAACCGATGCGCAGACCGGCCATGCTGAAGGTCTTCGACAGGCTGGAGACCGCCATGACGTGGTCTAGGTCCGAGGTGCAGCGCAGCACACTCGGATACTCCATCTCGTCGAGCACCAGGTGATCGTAGACCTCGTCACTGAAGACGTAGACCCCGCGGTAGGCGGCCTCCTGGACGATGGCCTCGACGGTCTCCCGCGGGTAGACCGTGCCGGTGGGGTTGCTCGGCGAGTTGAGGATGATGCCGAAGGTGCGCATGCCGATGTTGTCGATCACCTCCTGCGGATCGATCTGATGACCGTGCTCCGCCCGGGTGGGGATCGGCTTGACCTCCGCGCCGTTCATGCGGATCAGGGGGGCGTAGAGGGGGAAGGTCGGATCCGGGACGAGGAACTGCCGCCCCGGCGCCGCCGTGGCGGCGATCGCCAGGTACATCGCCTCGGTGGCGCCGGTGGTGATGAGCACGTTCTCCGGGGCCAGCGGGCGATCGTAGCGCTCGCTGTAGTACTCCGCCACGGCCTCGAGCATCTGCGGCAGGCCGGCATCCATGGTGTAGCCGGTCTTGCCGTCCCGCAGGGCCTGGATATGCGCCTCGACCACGTGCTCCGGCATGGGGAAATCGGGCTGGCCGATGGACAGGTGGATCACGTCGTCCATCTCGGCCGCCATGTTCACCATCTTGCGGATGCCGGGGATGGGCAGGGCCCGGATCGAAGGGCTCCATACCGGCTCGCGCTCGTCGTCGGGATCGATATCGTCGGGATAGGCCACGGCACGCTCCCTGCGTTTCTTCGCACTGGACTCGCGGGTGGCGGCTGCTTCGCCACTCGCCCCTGACTGCAAAGTGTCATCCTTTCCAGTCCGCTTACAAGACCCCCGCGGCCGAAAGCCGGGCAGTCGCGCTCCTTGTCCCTCCCCCGTCCACCCGATACCTTGGACAGAAATCACCGCTAGGAGGTCGAGGGGTCATGGCCGACGGAGCACGACCTGTCATCGCCCTGCTCACCGCCCCGGACGAGGGACCGCCGCCGGGGCTCGAGCAGCTTGAGGACCGCGCCGAGGTCCGCCACGCCACCACCCGCGAAGGGCTCACCGAAGCCATCGCCGATGCCCGGGTCCTGCTGGTGACGGATTTCCGCACCCGCTTCGTCCGCGATGCCTGGCCCCACGCCCGTCAGCTCGAATGGGTCCACGCCACCAGCGCCGGCGTCGATGCCCTGCTCTTCCCCGAGATGGCCCGCTCCTCGATCCCCCTGACCAACGCCCGCGGCATCTTCGACCGGGCCATCGCGGAGACGGTGCTGGGGATGATCCTGCTCTTCGCCAAGGACATGCGTACCACCCTGGCCCTGCAGGAGCGCCGCGAATGGCGCCACCGTGAGACCGAGCGCATCCAGGGCAAGCGGGCGCTGGTCGTCGGGGCCGGATCCATCGGCCGGCAGATCGCCCGGCTACTGGACGGCGCCGGGCTGTCCGTCGACGGCGTGGCCAGCCGTCCGCGCAGCGACGACGCCGACTTCGGCACGGTCTACGGCACAGCGGACCTGCACGAGCAGCTGCCGCGGGCGGACTACGTGATCATCGCCGCCCCGCTGACCGACGCCACCCGGGGGCTGTTCGACCGCCGTGCCTTCCGGGCCATGGACCCCGGCGCGCGCCTGATCAACATCGGCCGCGGGCCGATCGTGGTCACCGAGGATCTGGTCGCGTCCCTGCACGACGGGGAAATCGCCGGCGCCGCCCTGGACGTCTTCGAGGAAGAGCCCCTGCCGGCGGCGCACCCGCTGTGGGACATGCCCAACGTCTTTATCTCGCACCATATGGCCGGCGATTTCGTCGGCTGGCGCAAGGCGCTGATCCATCAGTTCATCGACAACTTCGAGCGGTGGTCCACCGGCTCACCGCTGTGCAACGTCGTCGACAAGCAACGCGGTTACGTGCCACCGGAGAACCCAGCATGAGCAGCAACCCCAACGCCATCGCCGAACTCACCGCCAGCGAGCTGCTCCGTCGCTACCGCGACGGCACCCTCTCCCCCGTCGAGGCCACGGAGGCGGCCCTGGCGCGGATCCGGGCCCACAACGAGACGGTCAACGCCTTCTGCCTGGTGGACGAAGAGACGACGCTGGCCGCTGCCCGGCGCGCCGAGCAGCGCTACCACAACACCTCGCCGATGGGCGAGCTCGATGGCGTGCCGGTGGCCATCAAGGACGTCTTCCTGACCCGCGGCTGGCCCAATCTCAAGGGCTCCAAGACCGTCGACCCGGCCGGCCCCTGGGAGCAGGACGCCCCGGCGGTCTCGGCGCTGCGCCGCCACGGCTTCGTGCCGCTAGGCAAGACCACCACGCCGGAACTCGGCTGGAAGGGGGTCACCGACTGCCCCTGCTACGGCGTCACCCGCAACCCCTTCGACCCCGACAAGACGGCCGGTGGCTCCAGCGGCGGCAGCGCCTCCTCGGTGGTACTGGGCATGGGCCCGCTGGCCCTGGGCACCGACGCCGGCGGCTCGATCCGCATCCCGGCCGGCTTCTCGGGCCTGGTCGGGCACAAGCCAACCCAGGGCCGGGTGCCCCTGTGGCCGGCGAGCCCGTTCGGGCAGCTGGCCCACCCGGGCCCGATGACCTGGACCGTGGAGGACGCCGCACGGCTGATGAACGTCATCGCCGAACCCGACCTCCGGGATCCGACCCTGCCCGCGGCCGGCGGCGACTACGTGGCCGCACTGGCCGGCGGTGTCGGCGGCCTGCGCGTGGCCTTCAGCCCCAACCTCGGCTACGTGCAGGTCGATCCCGAGATCGCGCGCAGCGTGGCCGAGGCGGCGCGCCTGTTCGAGGCGCTGGGCGCGCAGATCGAGGAGGTGGATCCGGGCTTCGCCGACCCGCGCGAGGCCTTCGATCTGCTCTTCTTCGGCGGTGCCGCCAACGCCCTGCGCAGCATCCCCGAGGAGCGCCACGCCGAGATGGACCCCAACCTCATCGAAGCGGTGGGCAGCGTTCGCGACGCCTCCATGCTCGACTACCTGGCGGCGATGAACGAGCGGGCCGCGCTCATCGAGCGCACCAGCCTGTTCCACCAGCGCTACGACCTGCTGCTCACACCGACGCTGCCCATCCCGGCGTTCACGGCCGGGCTCGAGGTGCCGGAGGGGTGGCACGACCGCCGCTGGCCCAGCTGGACCCCCTTCACCTACCCGTTCAACATGACCGGCCAACCGGCCTGCTCGGTACCGTGCGGCTTCACGGCCCAGGGCCTACCCATTGGCCTGCAGATCGTTGGCACCCGGCACGCCGACGCGCTGGTCCTGCGTGCGGCCCACACCTACCAGCAGGCCGCGCCGCTGACTGACCAGCGGCCAGCCTGGGCCCACTGACCGGCGGGCACCGGCTCCGGAATACCGAACCACGACTCCGCTGCCAAGAAGGTCAACATGATCGATTCTCCGCTACTGCCCGAATTCAACTCTTACATCGCCGGCAACTGGGTGGGCGCCGACAACGGCGCCACATTCCAGATCACCAACCCGGCCAACGGCGAGCTGCTCGGCGAACTCCCGGCGCTGGGCGCCCACGAGGCCAACCGGGCGGTCGATGCCGCCGATGCCGCCCTGGCGGAAACGCCGGACCTGGAGACCCGGCGCGGCTGGCTGCAGGCCATCGATGCCGCACTGCGCGAGCACCAGGAGGAGCTCGGGCGCATCCTGACCCTGGAACACGGCAAACCCCACGCCGAGGGCCAGGGCGAGGTGCTCTACGCTGCCGGCTTCTTCGCCTACGCGGCCCGCAACCTCGATGCACTCGCCCCGCGGACCCTGGAGGAACAGCCCCGCGGCTGCACCTGGACCGTACACAACCGTCCAGCGGGCGCGGTGGCCTTGGTCACGCCGTGGAACTTCCCCATCGGCATGATCGCCAAGAAGCTCTCCGCCTCCCTCGCCGCCGGGGCGCCGGCGGTGGTCAAGCCGTCCTCGAAGACGCCGCTGACCATGGTGGCGCTGTTCACCCTGCTCCACCGCGAGCTGGACCTGCCGCCGGGCATGGTCAACCTGGTCACCGGGGCCGCGGGCCCCATCGGCGATGCCCTGCTCGCCGACCGGCGCATCCGGGTGTTCAGCTTCACCGGCTCGACCGGCGTCGGTCAGCAACTGATCCGCGCCAGCGCCGACGACTGCACGCGCCTGGCTCTGGAACTCGGCGGCAACGCACCGTTCATTGTCTTTGCCGACACCGATCTTGACTGGGCCGCGGATCAGCTGATGGCCAACAAGTTCCGCGGCGGCGGACAGACCTGCGTCTGCGCCAACCGCATCCTGGTCGAGGCGTCGGTGATCGACACCTTCTCCGAGAAGGTGGCCGAGCGCGCCGCCCGGCTGACCGTCGGTGATGGCATGGCCCCCGGGGTGGATCTGGGGCCGCTGATCGACCGCAGCGGTTACGACAAGGTCCGCCGCCACTACCTGGACGCCGTCGAGCAGGGCGCCACGCCGGTGCTCGGCGAAGACCCGGGCCCGCTGGAGCACGAGCACGGCGCCTACTTCCCGCCGACGGTCGTCCGCGGCGTCACCGCCGACATGGCCTGCTGGCAGGAGGAGACCTTCGGGCCGCTGGTGCCCATGGCCGCCTTCGGCGATGAGGCCGAGGCGCTGGCCATGGCCAACGATACGGAGTTCGGCCTGGCCGCCTACCTGTTCACCGGTGACGACGCCCGGGCCGAGCGATTCATCCGGCGCCTGGCCTTCCCCCACGTGGGCTGGAACACCGGCAGCGGCCCGACGCCGGAGGCCCCCTTCGGCGGCATGAAGCTCTCCGGCTACGGCCGCGAGGGCGGCCTCGAGGGGCTGTTCGAGTTCATCGATACGCAGACCGTGCCCCGCGGCGGCTGACCCTCCGCGGCGCCCCGGGGGCCTGCGGCTGCCGGGGCGCCCCACCCCGCCTACCCGTCGGCCCCGCGCACCTCGCGGAGCGACGAGGCGCCCAGCGCCAGCGCCAGGAGCCGATCCACCCCCAGCGCCACACCGGCGCAATCGGGAACGCCCTGCTCGAGCGCGGTGAGCAACCGCTCATCGAGCGCGTGTACCGGCTGGCCGGCACCGCGGCGCTCGGCCTGCTCGGCCCGGAAGCGCTCGCGCTGCGCCGCCGCATCGGTGAGCTCATGGTACCCGTTGGCGATCTCCAAGCCGTCGATGAAGAGCTCGAAGCGCCGGGCCGTGCGCGGGTCGGCGTCGTCCAGGCGGGCCAGGGCGGCCTGGCTGGCCGGGAACCCATCGAGAAAGGTCAACTTACCGTGGCCCAGGGCCGGCCCCACGGCGTGAGAGAGCAGCAGATCGAGCGTCTCATCGCGCCCCGCCGGGACGCCCCCGTGCAACTCGATGCCCTGGTCCGCCAGAGCGTCGCGGAGCACGTCATCCGCGTCGGCCAGGGGATCGACACCGGCATAATGACGAAAGGCCCCTTGGTAGGACCAGCGCTCCACCGGGCGATCACCGACAAGCAGCGCCGCCAGCGCCGCCACCTCGTCCATCAGGTGGTGGTGATCAAAACCAATGCGATACCACTCGAGCAGGGTGAACTCGGCGGCGTGCCAGCGCCCGCACTCGCCACCGCGCCAGGCCGGACCGAGGTAGTAGATGTCGCCACTGCCGGCGGCAAGCATCGCCTTCATGGCCGATTCCGGCGAGGTCTGCAGGTAAGCGGTGGCGCCGTCAGCGGCGGCGCCTGGCACCGAGATGCTCTCCAGCGCCGGGTCCATGGCCGCAGGACCGAGACACGGCGGCTGCACCTCCAGCACCTCGCGCTCGGCCAGGAAGCGGCGGATCCGTGCCAGCTCCCGCCCCACCCGGCGCACGGTGGCGCCATCGGCGGCGCCGCGCGGAGCGCCGGCCGCCATCGTCAGTCCTTGGCGCGGCTGACGTACTCCGCCTTGCGGGTGTCGACGCGCAGCACCTCACCCTCCTCGATGAACAGGGGCACCCGCACCGTGGCTCCGGTCTCCAGCTTGGCCGGCTTGGTGCCGCCGCTGCTGGTATCGCCACGCACACCCGGATCGGTCTCGATGACCTTGAGGTCGACGAAGCTCGGCGCCTCGACCTGCAGCGGCGCGTCGTTCCAAAGGATCACGGTGCAGGTATCCTGCTCCTTGATCCACTGGGCCGCATCGCCCACGGCGCTGGCCGGGGCGGCCTTCTGGTCGAAGGAGTTGGGATCCATGAAGTACCAGAACTCACCGTCGTTGTAGAGGTACTGGAGTTCGGTCTCCATGACGTCGGCCGCCTCGACGCTCTCGCCGGACTTGAAGGTCTTCTCGACGACGCGGTTGGTCTTCAGATTGCGCAGCTTGACGCGGTTGAAGGCCTGCCCCTTACCGGGCTTGACGAACTCGTTCTCGACGATGGTGTAAGGATCACCGTCGAGCATAATCTTGAGTCCGCCCTTGAATTCGTTGGTGCTATAGGTCGCCATAATCCCCTCGGGTATGCGAAGTTGAAGCGATGCTAACCGATACGGCCCGACAGCCCAAGCCAGGCAGGCAACGCCGCGCCAACGAGCGCTGGCGCCAGGAGCTGGTCGGCGCGATCCGCCAACCCGCCGAGCTGCTCCACCGCCTGGACCTGCCCGAGGCCCTGCTCGCCCCGGCGGAGCGGGCGGCGCGGTCATTCCCGCTGCGGGTCCCAGTTCCCTATCTGGCACGCATCCGGCCCGGGGATCCCCACGACCCACTGCTGCGTCAGGTGCTCCCCATCGATGCGGAACTCGAGACGCACCCCGGCTACACCGCGGATCCCCTGGCCGAACAGGACGGGCACCCCGGCAGCGGCGTCCTGCAGAAGTACCAGGGCCGCAGCCTGCTCATCGCCACCGGGGGCTGTGCCATCCACTGCCGCTACTGCTTCCGGCGCTGCTTCCCCTACAACCGCGAACCCGGCTGGCGCACCGCCCTCGACCGGCTGGAGCAGGCGGGAGCGCCGGAAGAGGTGATCCTCAGCGGCGGCGATCCGCTGCTGCTCGATGATCAGGCCCTGGGCGCCTGCCTCCGGCGCCTCGGTGAAATCGAGGCGGTACGCCGGGTGCGTATCCACACACGGCTGCCGGTGGTGATCCCGTCCCGGGTGACGGCCGCCCTGGCCCGCCATCTGGGACAGACCCGCCTGCAGACCGTGGTCGTCGTTCACGCCAACCACCCCAGGGAGGTCGACGCGGAGGTGGGCTCGGCGTTGGCCCGTCTGGGCAATGTCTGCTCGACAGTGCTCAATCAGACGGTCCTCCTGCGAGGGGTCAACGACGACAGCGCCACTCTGGCAGCGCTCTCCGAGCGGCTGTTCGCCGCTGACGTCCTGCCCTATTACCTGCACCTGCTCGACCCGGTGGCCGGCGCCGCCCACTTCGACGTCGACGAAAAAACCGGGCAGCGGCTCTGGGCGGAACTCGCCCGGAGACTGCCCGGCTACCTGGTCCCGCGCCTGGCCCGCGAGGAGCCCGGCGCGGCGGCCAAGACGGTGATTACACCGGACGCGCCTTGAGCGCCTCGATGCGCTCATCCAGCGGCGGGTGCGACATGAACAGCCGCTTGATCGAAGAGCCGCCCATCCGGCCATTGATGCCGAAGGCCTCCATCTCGTCCGGCATGTTCTGCGGCTCCACCGAGCGCTTGAGCTTCTCCAGCGCGGCGATCATCTTGTCGCGCCCGGCCAGCTTGGCGGACCCGGCGTCGGCCCGGAACTCGCGCTTGCGCGAGAAGTACATAGTAATCATCGAGGCCAACACGCCGAGGACCATCTGGGCGAAGATCATGGTGATCCAAAAGCCGGGGCCGTGGCCGTCCTCGTTCTTGAACACCACCCGGTCGACGAAGCGCCCGGCGACGTGGGAGAGGAAGATCACGAAGGTGTTCACCACGCCCTGAATCAGGGTCAGGGTGACCATATCCCCGTTAGAGACGTGGGCCACCTCGTGGGCGATGACCGCCTCGGCCTCGTCTCGGGTCATGTTCTGCAGCAGCCCCGAGCTGACCGCCACCAGGGCGCTGTTGCGCCGCGCACCGGTGGCAAAGGCGTTGATCTCCGGGGCGTCGTAGATCGCCACATCGGGCATGCCGATGCCCTCACGCTGGGCGAAACGGCGCACCGTCTCCACCAGCCACTGCTCCTGCTCGCCGCGCGGACTCTCGATGGGCTGTGCACCCATCATCTTCATCGCCATGTACTTGGACATCGCTAGCGAGATGAACGAGCCGGCGAAGCCGATACCCGCGGCAAAGATCAGCAGCGTGACCAGCTCCGCATCGATGCCGTGCTCGCGGAGGAACTGCTCCACGCCGAGCAGGTTCAGGATGATCGACAGCACCAACACGACGGCGATGTTGGTCGCCAGCAATAACGCGATCCGGGTCAGCATCGTTGAGAACGCTCCTCTTTCGTCAGACTGCGGGATCCACTTCCTGACGCTTGGATTGGGTTCGGCGGCAAAGGTTTCAAGACCCCGTCACCACGCTCAGACGTCGACACGCAGGCCGCGGACCTGGCGCAGGCCCCGCGGCAGCTGAACGCCACGCCGGCCCCGGGCGGCGCGGAAGGCCTCCAGGTCGTCGCGACTGAGCCGCTTGCCGGTCTTGCCGGCCTCCACCCGCAGCGCAGCGCCGGCGGGCAGCACGGCGACCGCCACCACCACCTCCTCACGGCTGCGCAGGCGCTGGGCCGGGATGCCGATGAGCTTGTTGCCCTTGCCCCGCGCCATCTCCGGGAGCTCCTCGAGGGGGAAGACCAGCAGCCGACCGTCGGAGCTGGCCACCGCCACCTCGGCCCCATCGGCCTCGGCGGGCAACGCCACCGGCGGCAGCACCGCCGCCCCCTCCGGCAGGGTCAGCACGGCCTTGCCCGCGCGGTTGCGCGAGAAGAGCTCCCGCAGGGGGACACGGAAGCCGTAGCCGGCGTCGGAGGCGAGCAGCCAGCGCGACTCCGGGTCGCCGGCGAGCACCGACTGGAAGCGCGCCTTCTCCGGCGGCGTGAGCCGCTTGGTCAGCGGTTCACCTTGGCTGCGCGCCGACGGGAGCGTGTGAGCCGGCACCGCGTAGGCCCGGCCGGTGGAGTCGAGGAAGACCGCCGGCTGGTTGGAGCGCCCCGGGGCGTGATCCAGGTAACCGTCGCCGGCTTTGTAGGACAGCCCGCTCGGATCAACCTCATGCCCCTTGGCCGCGCGCACCCAGCCCTTCTCCGAGAGGACCACGGTCACCGGCTCGCTGGGCATCAGCTCGGTCTCGTCCATGGCCCGCGCCGGGCCGCGGTGGACCAGTGGCGAGCGCCGCTCGTCGCCGTGGGCCTCGGTGTCGCTGAGCAGCTCGCTCTTGACCTGCTCGCGCAGCCGGGCCTCATCGCCGAGGGTGGCGCGCAGCTCGTCGCGCTCGCGCTCCAGATCCCCCTGCTCACCGCGGATCTTCATCTCCTCGAGCCGCGCCAAGTGGCGCAGGCGCAGCTCGAGAATCGCCTCGGCCTGGGCATCACTGAGCCCGAAGCGCTCCATGAGCACCGGCTTGGGCTCGTCCTCCTCGCGGATGATGGCGATGACCTCATCGATGTTCAGATAGGCGGTGAGCAGGCCCTCGAGGATATGCAGCCGGTCCTCCACCTTATCCAGGCGCCAGGCCAGGCGGCGGCGGACCGTCTCGGTGCGGAAGCTCAGCCACTCCGCGAGCAGGTCGCGCAGGGAGAAGACCCGTGGCCGGCCATCGAGGCCGATGACGTTGAGGTGAACCCGGTAGCCGCGCTCGAGATCGGTGGTGGCGAACAGGTGATCCATCACCCGCTCCGGATCCTGGCGCCGGGAGCGCAGCTGGACCACGATGCGCACCGGCGCATCGTGGTCCGACTCATCGCGCAGATCCTCGACCATCGGTAGCTTGCGCGACTGGATCTGGGCCGCGATCTGCTCCATGACCTTGGCGCCGGCCACCTGGTAGGGAAGCGCGTGGATGACGATCTGCGCCTGCTCCCGCTCGTACTCCCAGCGGGCCCGGGCGCGCACGGTGCCGTGACCGCGCTCGTAGATGCCGCGCAGCTCCTCGCGCGGGGTGATCACGTCCGAGGCAGTGGGGAAATCCGGCGCCGGAACGTGCTCGCAGAGTTCAGCGGTGGTGGCCTCGGGATGGTCAAGCAGATGGACGCAGGCGGCAACCACCTCGCGCAGGTTGTGCGGGGGGATGTCCGTGGCCATCCCCACGGCGATCCCCGAACCGCCGTTGAGCAGCACGTTGGGCAGTCGCGCCGGCAGGCGCTCCGGCTCCTGAAGGGCGCCATCGAAATTGGGGATCCACTCCACCGTGCCCTGCCCCAGCTCGCTGAGCAGCACCCGGGCGTAGGGCGTCAGGCGCGCTTCGGTGTAACGCATGGCCGCGAAGGATTTCGGGTCGTCCGGCGAGCCCCAGTTGCCCTGCCCGTCGATCAGCGGGTAGCGGTAAGTGAACGGCTGGGCCATGTGGACCATGGCCTCATAGCAGGCCGCGTCTCCGTGGGGGTGGTACTTGCCCAGCACATCGCCGACGGTGCGCGCCGACTTCTTGTACTTTGCCGCCGCCGAAAGGCCGAGCTCGGACATGGCGTAGACGATCCGCCGCTGCACCGGCTTGAGGCCATCGGAGACGTGGGGCAGGGCACGATCGAGGATGACGTACATCGAGTAATCGAGGTAGGCCCGCTCCGTGAACTCGCGGAGCGGCTGGGTCTCGAAATCGGAGGCAGCGGGATCGGACATAGTTTTTCAGGATTCAGGTTTAGGGGTTCAGGGCTCAGGGGGCAGCGGTCAGGTTGAACGGATCAGGGGCAGTGGCTACTGGTCCCTAAATGACAATCTCCGCCAAGTTGCCCTTGCTCTCCAGCCACTCCCGGCGCTGGGCGGCGGCGCCGCGACCGAGCAGCATGCCCAGCAGGCGCTCGGTCTCCTCCGGGTCGTCGACGGTGAGCTGCACCAGGCGGCGGGTATCCGGGGCCATGGTGGTCTCGCGCAGCTGGACCGGATTCATCTCGCCCAGGCCCTTGAAGCGGGTCTCCTGCACCTTGCCCTTGATGCGCTCCGCCTCGATGCGATCGAGGATGCCCTGGCGCTCGTCGCGATCCAGGGCGTAGAAGGTCTGCTTGCCGACATCGATGCGATACAGCGGCGGCATGGCCACGTAGACGTGTCCGCCGGCGACCAGGGCCGGGAAGTGGCGCTGGAACAGCGCGCAGAGCAGCGTGGCGATATGCGCCCCATCGGGGTCGGCGTCGGCGAGGACGCAGACCTTGTGGTAGCGCAGCCCGGAGAGGTCGTCGCTGCCCGGATCGACCCCCAGCGCCACGGCGATGTCGTGGACCTCCTGCGAGGCCATGACCTCGTCCGGCGCCACCTCCCAGGTGTTGAGGATCTTGCCACGCAGGGGCATGACCGCCTGGAACTCCCGCTCGCGCGCCTGCTTGGCGGAACCGCCGGCGGAATCGCCCTCGACCAGGAAGAGTTCACTGCGCGCCGGATCCTGCCCGGTGCAGTCGGCCAGCTTGCCCGGCAGCGCCGGCCCGCTGCCGACGCGCTTGCGGGTCACCTTCTTGGCAGCGCGCTGACGGCGCTGCGCGGCGCGCACCACCAGATCGACGATCTGCTCGGCGCTCTGGGTATGCTCGTTGAGCCACAGGCTGAAGGCGTCCTTGATGGCTCCGGAGACGAAGGCGGCGCAGTTGCGCGAGGAGAGCCGCTCCTTGGTCTGCCCGGCGAACTGCGGCTCGTGCATCTTCACCGACAGGACGTAGCTGATGTGCTCCCAGACGTCCTCCGGGGCAATCCGCACGCCGCGCGGCAGCAGGTTGCGCAGCTCGCAGAACTCCCGCAGGGCCTCGGTCAGGCCGGTACGCAGGCCGTTGACGTGGGTGCCGCCCTGGGCGGTGGGGATCAGGTTGACGTAGCTCTCGGCCGGGCCGCTGCCCTCGGGGAGCCAGACCAGGGCGCACTCCATCTCCTCGTGCTCGGAGCCGAGCCGGGCGGTGAACGGCGGATCCGGCAGGTGCTCGTACTCGGCCACGGCGCCGGCCAGGTAGTCGCGCAGACCGTCCTCGTAATACCAGCTCAGCACCTCCGGCTCCTGCCCCTCGCCGCCGGTGGCGTCGCGGAGGACGACCGTCAGCCCCGGGCAGAGCACCGCCTTGGCACGCAGCAGGTGCTCGAGCCGCGCCCGGGAGAAGCGCGGGCTATCGAAGTAGCTGGTATCCGGCCAGAAGCGCAGCGTGGTCCCGGTCTCCCGCGTCTTGCCCACCTGCTCCAACGGCTCGATGCGCTCCCCTGCGGAGAAAGCGATGGTGTGCTCGGCGCCGTCACGGCGGATGTGCACCTGCAGCCGCGTCGACAGGGCATTGACCACCGAGACGCCAACCCCGTGCAGGCCGCCGGAGTAGCGGTAGCTCTTACTGGAGAACTTGCCGCCAGCGTGGAGCCGGCCGAGGATCACCTCCACGGCCGGGACCCCTTCGGTGGGGTGGGTATCCACCGGCATCCCGCGGCCGTCGTCGCTGACCTCCAGCGAACCATCGGCGTGCAGAGTCACCTCGATACGCCGGGCGTGGCCGGCCACCGCCTCGTCGACGCTGTTGTCGATGACCTCCTGTGCCAGGTGGTCGGGGCGGTTGGTCTCGGTGTACATGCCGGGGCGCCGGCGCACCGGCTCCAGGCCGGTGAGGACTTCGATGTCGGTGGCGTCGTAGGTCTGCTGGGTCTTGGTCGTCATCGGATCACGTGGTCGCGGATCGGGCCATTGAGGGTTCGCGCTCAGGGCGAGCAGTTTCCGGCTCCCGGCGGCAACTTACAAGGGAGCCGTGCACCGGATATCCCGTCCCCCTCCGGGGCACGGGCGCGAGCGGGCACCCTGCCGGCTCGACGCTCATTTGACCACCCCTTGCGGCTCCGTTACTTTTCCCCGTCATGAGTGAGAGCGATTCGCAGGAATCCGCCCCCCAGGGCGACCTCCCCGACTTCGAGCGCTCGGTGGCCGAGCTCGAGGCACTGATCGAACGCATGGAGCGTGGCGAGCAGAGCCTCGAGGAGGCGCTGCGCGACTTCGAGCGGGGCATCCACCTGACCCGCCACTGCCAGAAGGCGCTGGGCGCCGCCGAGCAGAAAGTGGCCATCCTACTCGAGAACAGCGAGGACGGTGATGTCGGCCCGTTTCGACCCGACGATTCTTGAAGCCCTGGAGGCGGCACTGCCGCCACTGCGCGAACGCGCGGAGCGGGCCCTGGAGGCGGCCCTGCCCGCCGCTGAAGCCCACCCGACGGGCCTCCACGAGGCCATGCGCTACGCCGTGCTCGGCGGCGGCAAGCGCATGCGCCCGACCCTGGTCTACGCCACCGGCCGGGCCCTGGACTACACCGGCAGTGGGCTGGACGCCCCGGCCTGCGCCGTCGAGATGATCCACGCCTATTCGCTCGTCCACGACGATCTGCCCGCCATGGACGATGACGACATGCGCCGCGGGCAGCCCACCTGCCACCGCGCCTACGACGAACCGACGGCCATCCTGGTCGGCGACGCCCTGCAGGCCCGGGCCTTCGAGCTGCTCGCCGACGGCGAGCGGGAGGACGCCCCGGCCCCGGCCGCCCGCGCCGGGATGGTGCAGGCACTGGCCCGGGCGGCCGGCTCGCGCGGCATGGTCGGCGGCCAGGCCATCGACCTCGCCTCCGTCGGGCGCCGGCTCGACGCCGCCGAGCTCGAGGACATGCACATCCACAAGACCGGGGCCCTGATCCGCGCCAGTGTCCAGCTCGGCGCCCTGGCCAGTGGCCCGACCTGCGCCGCCACCCTCAACGCCCTCGACCGCTACGCCAAGTGCGTCGGTCTCGCCTTCCAGATCCACGACGACGTGCTCGACGTCGAAGGCGACGCCAAGGCCCTGGGCAAGGAGCAGGGCGCCGACGCAGCCCGGGATAAGCCCACCTACCCGTCAATCCTCGGGCTGCGCCAGTCGCGCGAACTGGCCGAGCGGCTGGCTGGCGACGCCATCGATGCCCTCGACGGACTGGGCCCCGGCGCCGATGTACTGCGCGGACTGGCCGCCTACTGCATCCAGCGCCAGGCCTGAAAGCCCGCCTTCCCGGACAAAAACCCTGCCGAGACCGTCGGGATCGCCCCTTTACAAATATTTAAACTCGTTCCAAATTCAAACCTACCGCTGGAAGCCGAGACCGAGGCCGCAGAATCATGCTGAACCCCACTTGTCACCCGCCGCACACGACGGGCTCAGACACCAGGAACAAGACCATGGAAGACGTCCAGGGACGAGCCGACACCCGGCAGATCGAGATCAACAAGGTCGGCATCAAGGACATCCGCCATCCGGTGCGGGTCCGCGACCGCACGGGGCGGGACCAGCACACCGTGGCCACCTTCAGCATGTACGTGAACCTGCCGCAACACTTCAAGGGCACGCACATGTCGCGGTTCGTCTCGATCCTCGAGGGCCACGACCGCGAGGTGACCGTCGAGTCCTTCCACGAGATGCTCGCCGAGATGACCGACCGGCTCGAGGCCCATTCCGGGCACATCGAGATGGCGTTTCCCTACTTCGTGAACAAGCAGGCGCCGATCACCGGGGTCGAGAGCCTCATGGACTACGAGGTGACCTTCGTCGGCGAGATCCACGGCGACCGGCACGAAACCTGGGTGCGCGTTGCCGTGCCGATCACCACACTCTGCCCTTGCTCCAAGGAGATCGCCGACCGTGGCGCCCACAACCAGCGCTCGCTGGTCATCGTGACGGCCCTCATGGACGGTTTTGTCTGGCTTGAGGAACTCATCGACCTCGTCGAGCAGGAAGGCTCCTGTGAGCTTTACGGGCTCCTCAAGCGCCCGGACGAAAAACACGTGACGGAGCGCGCCTACGACAACCCGAAGTTCGTCGAGGACGTGGTCCGGGACATCGCCGGCCGCCTCAACGACGATGAGCGCATCGCCGCGTACTCCGTGACCTCCGAGAACTACGAGTCCATCCACAACCACTCCGCGTTTGCGCTCATCGAGCAGGACAAGCGGGGGCGCTGACCGCGCGGCGACACCGCCCCGGCGCGGCCCGGATCAGCTGCCCCGCCCCGCCCGGGGGGCGACCTCCGCCCCCCGGGAGCCCATTTGATAGCAATCAATCGCGACCCGTGCATCGACCGCCTTGAGTGCGTAGCATAGTCCTTGTAGAGTCTCTGACCGTTCGGTCGGTTGGCGAGATGACCGCACCCCGGAACCCGACGTAGGACGCGGAGCCCATGCCCGACAACACCGGTCGCACCGAAGCTGCCGAACGGATCGTCGCCGCTGCCAAGCAACTGTTCGCCCGCGAGGGCTACAGCTCGGTGTCGATCCGCGACATCGCCGAGGCCGCCGAAGTCAGCAAGGCCAATGTCTTCCACCACTTCGCCTCCAAAGAGGAGCTCTACGTGGAGACGCTGCGCCGCTGCTGCGAATCGGCCCGGGCGCTGATCCACGCCTTCGCCGAGGAAGAGACCCGTGACCCGGCACAGCAGCTGCGGGCCTTCGTCCGCGCCGACCTGCACCGCGCCCTGGACGACCCCGATGCCACCCGGCTGGTGCTCGCCGAGGCCTTTGACGCCAATCCGTGTCGCGCCCGGACCCTGGTCGACGAGGTCTTCGGTGCCGACTTCCAGCGCATGACAGAGATCTTCTCGCGCGGCCAGCACACCGGCTCCTGGCGCCGGGACACGAACCCGGCGCTGATGGCGTCACTGATGCTCGCCGCCAACACCTTCTACACCGCTCACCGAGAGGTCCTGCGCCAGCTTCCCGGCGTGGACTTCGCCGACGACCCTGATCAGTACGCGGATCACGTCGTCGACATCCTGCTCGACGGGATCCAAAAGGAGGCCTAAGTGACTGACTGGCACATGCTCGATTCGTCCCCCGAGGCGCCGGCCCGGCCACGCCGGCTGCGGACGGTGGTCGCCATCATCGCCCTGGCCCTGCTCGCTGCCGGCTGTGGCGACGATGCCGGCGACAACGACGGGAACGGCGGCGAGGAGGCGCTTTCGGTGACCTGGATCGAGGCCACCGAGGAACAGGTCCGCGAGGTCCGCAACACCGTCGGCAGCGTCGAGGCCAAGTCGCGCCCGCTGCTCGCCGCCGAGGTCGGTGGCGTCATCGATGCCATCCATGTCGACGAGGGCGCCCGCGTCGAGCGCGGCGACCTGCTCGCCGAGATCGACCGCGAGGACTACGTCGACGACCGGGATGCCGCGGCCGCCGATGTGGCCCGGCTGACGGCGATGGTCGGCGTGCAGGAGCGCAACGTGGCCCGCAACCGGGAACTCTACGAGGACGATCACATCTCCGAGGACGAGCTCGACAACGCCGAGGCCGAACTCGAGGCTCGCGAGGAGGAGCTCGCCTCCGCCCTGGCGCAGTTGCGGCGCGCCGAGCGGGACCTGGAGCGGACCCGGATCCGCGCCGTGGTCAGCGGTGCCGTTGATGAACGCCATATCAGCGAGGGCGACTACGTCACCGCCGGCGACTCGGTCTTCCAGCTCATCAATCTGGATCGGCTCAAGGTCCGCCTGCCGGTCTCCGAGAGCCTGGCCCCGCGGCTCGACAGCGGGACAGAGCTGATCCTGCGCAGCCGCTCCGGCCTGCAGCCAGAGCTGGAGACCACCATCTCGGACCTGCGACCCGGCATCCGCGATGCCACCCGCTCGCTGCAGCTGATCGCCGAGGTGGACAACCCCGGCGGCTGGCGCCCCGGGGCCAGCGCCGAGGCGGAGGTGGTGCTCGATGTCCGCGACGGCCTCGTCCTGCCCAACCAGAGCGTCGTGCGCCGCCCCGCCGGCGAGGTGATCTACGTCCTCGGCGAGGACGGCGGCGCCGTCGAGGAGCGCGCCGTGGAGGTCGGCACCCGCTTCGGGGACCGCGCCGAGATCCGCGACGGGCTGGAGCCGGGTGAGCGCGTCGTCCTCGACGGCGCGGGCTTTCTCACCGACGGCGCCGCCGTGGACGCCGCTCCCCACGAAGGCGACGACGCGGACACGGAGTAACGCACCATGACGCTCTCCGAGCTCTCCATACGCCGCCACGTTCTGGCGGTGATGATCAGCGCGCTGATCGTGCTCATCGGCGCGATCGCCTATCAGGATATCGGCACCGACCGCATCCCCAATATCGACTTCCCCATGGTCAGCGTCACCGTCCACCAGGACGGCGCCGACCCGGAGCTGATGGATTCGGCGGTCACCGACGAGGTCGAACGGGCCGTCAACACTGTCCCGGGCATCGACGACATCCAGTCGGTCTCCCTGCCCGGGACCTCGGTGGTCACCATCCAGTTCGATCTGGAAGTGGACGTGGACGTGGCCTTCAACGAGGTCAACGCGAAGGTCTCCGAGATCGTCCAGGACCTGCCCGAGGAGGCGGAGGCACCGGTCGTCGACAAGGTCGAGATGGACGCCCAGCCGATCATGTGGCTCTCCCTGCAGGGAGATCGCACGGCGCAGGATCTCGACCGCTACGCCCGCAACGAGGTCCGCCCGCAGCTCGAGGGCATCACCGGCGTCGGCGAAGTGCAGATCGGCGGCGCCCGGGAGCGGACCATGCGCCTGGAGGTCGACCCCGACCGCATGGCCGCCCACAACGTCGACGTGCAGACGATCATGCGGGCCCTCGAGGAGGAGCACGCCCAGATGCCGGGCGGCTTCCTGGTCGGTGGCGAGACCGAAGAGATGCTCAAGCTCGACGTCGAGTACCACGACGCCGAAGGACTCGAGCAGATGATCGTCGCCGGGGACGGCGACGAACGCGTGCGCTTTAGCGACATCGGCCGGGTCGAGGACGGCCTGGCGGACATGCGCCAGCTGGCCCGGTTCAACGGCGAGCCGACCATCGGCCTGGGCGTGGTCAAGATCTCCGGGGCGAACACCGTCGCCATCATCGACGAGGTCAAGGAACGCCTGGACGATCAGATCCGTCCCCAGCTGCCGCCGGGGCTGGAGCTGCACATCTCCACCGACGAGTCGCAGTTCATCCTCGAGCAGATCGACTCGCTCTACCTGACCATCGCCCTGGGCATCCTCTTCGCTGCCCTGGTGATGTGGCTGTTCCTGCGCAACCTGCGCTCGACGGCCATCGTCTCGCTGGCCATCCCTGTCTCGCTGATGGCGGCCATCGCGGTGATCCACTTCTTCGGCTACACGCTGAACTCGATCACCATGCTCGGCATGCTGCTGCTCATCGGCGTGGTGGTGGACGACGCCATCGTGGTGCTGGAGAACATCTACCGCCACCGCCAGCAGTACCGGGAAGGCCCCATGGCGTCGGCGATTTCCGGCTCCAACGAGGTTTTCTTCGCGGTCATCGCCTCCACCCTGACGCTGATCTCGATCTTCGGTTCGGTGATCTTCATGGAGGCGATCATCGGTCGGTTCTTCGAATCGTTCGCGGTGGTGGTCGCCTTCGGCGTGCTCGCTTCGAGCATTGTTGCCCTGACCCTGATCCCGATGCTCGCCTCCCGCTTCCTCCACGTACCGGAGCAGGAGGGGGCCTTCTACCGGGCCCTGGAGCAGGGCTTCAAGGCCATCGAGCGGGTCTATCGGTGGGCGCTCGGCTACATCCTGCGTTTCCGGTGGACGACGCTCGGCCTGGCGGCGGTCTTCGCCGTCACCGTCGCGGTGGTCATCGCCCCGCGCCTGGGCGGCGAGTTCGCCCCGGACGAGGACACCGGGGAGTTCATGGTCAATTTCCAGACGCCGCTCGGCTCCGGGATCGAGTACACCGACCGGCAGATGCGCGAGGTCGAGGCTATCCTTGAGGCGCAGCCGGAGGTGGATCGCTACTTCTCGGCCATCGGCATCGGCGACCGCGGGCAGGTCAACCGCGGCATCGCCTTCGTCCGCATGGTCGACCGCGACGAGCGGGACGCTTCGCAGCAGGAGGTGGTGCAGCGGATCCGCCCCGAGCTCGCCGAACTGCCCGGGGTACGCGCCTTCGCCTCCGACGTGCCCTTCGTCCCCGGCCAGCGCGGCGAGCCCCTGCAGTTCGTGGTCACCGGACCCAACGTCGAGGAACTCGGCGATCACGCGCGGGCGATCCAGGAGCGCCTGGAGGAGGTCGACGGCATGGGCAGCATCGACCTGGACCTGGATCTGGAGCTGCCCCAGGTGGAGGTCGAGGTGGATCGGGAGCAAGCCCGGAGTCTGGGCCTGAACGCCCACGACATCGCCCAGACCATCAACGTGCTTGCCGGCGGCTTCGATGTAGCCCGCTTCGACGACGGCCCCGGGGGCCAGGACGGGCGGCGCTACGACATCCGCCTCAAGGCCCAGGAGGACATGATCCGCGACATCGACGACCTGCAGCGGATCCAGCTCCTCTCTGAGCACGGCGAGATGGTGCCGCTGGAGGCGGTGACCACCATGGAGGAGACCTTGGGGCCGGCGGCGATCACCCGCCACAACCTCTCTTACTCGGCGGAGTTCTACGCCGACCCGGAACTACCACTGGCCGAGGCCGTCGAGGAGCTCAACGCCGTGGCCGACGACGTCCTGCCGCTGAACTTCGACGTGGAGCTGGTCGGCCAGGCCGAGGAGATGGAACGGGCCGTCGCCGCCATGCTCTTCGTGCTCTTCCTGGCGGCGACGCTCGTCTATATCGTGCTGGCCAGCCAGTTCAACTCCTTCGTCCAGCCACTGCTGATCATGGCGGCACAGCCGCTGGCGCTGATCGGCGGACTGCTCGGTCTCTGGGTGGGCGGCTTCACGCTGAACATCTACTCGATGATCGGCATGGTGTTGCTCATGGGCCTGGTCACCAAGAACGGCATCCTACTGGTGGATCTAACCAACCAGTACCGCGAGAAGCGGGATCTCTCGATCAACGAGGCCCTGGCCGAGGCGTGCCCCATCCGTCTGCGCCCGGTCCTGATGACCTCGCTGACGCTGATCCTGGCGCTGATCCCGGCGGCGGCCGGCCTGGGTGCCGGGGCCGAGACCAATGCACCGATGGCAGCGGCGATCATCGGCGGTATGATCACGGCCATGCTGCTCACCCTGGCTGTAATACCGGCGGCCTACTCCCTGCTCGAGGGCTACCTCGCGCGGCGGGGCTGGGGCCGGCTGAGCAAGATCGCCGAGGACTACTTCGGATGAGGGGCGGCCCCGGGGGCCTGACGGCCCCCAAGCCCCTGCGAAAAGGACCAACGCCCATGAAGCGAGGCAACACGAGAGCGCAGTTCAGGCTCGCCCCCCGGTTCACCGGCTGGACCCTGGCCGCCCTACTGGCGCTGCCCGGGGCCATCGCCGCCGGTGACAACGGCAACAACGAGCACGACGCCGCGGAGGCGGTGGTCGACGCCCCGGTCCCGGTGGAGGACGACGAGGACGCCCTGGCGCCGGCAGAGGTCAAGGAGCGAGACCCGCAACAGGACCTGCTGCAGGTGTACCGGCTGGCCCTGGAGGCGGACCGCAGCCTGGCCGCCGCCCTCAACCGGCGCCGCGCCGCCGACGAGGAGATCGCCCAGGCCCGCTCGCAGTTCCTGCCACAGATCACCGCCTCGGCGGGCTACGAGGACCGCGAGACTGCGATCGACATCGACGGGCAAGCCGATTTCGACGACGAGAGCCGCGGCTGGGACGCCTCGCTGTCGCTGACCCAGCCGATCTTCCGGCGCGGCAACTTCATCGACCTGGAGCGGGCCCGTACCGCCGTGGACCGGGCCGACGTGGAGCTCTCCCTGGCCGAGCAGGCACTGGTGGTGGATGTCACCGAGGCCTACTTCGACGTCCTGCTGGCCCAGGACGAGCAGGCCCTGGTCGAGGCCGAGCTGGCCGCCGTCGAGAGCCAGCTGCGCCGGGCCGAGCGGGCCCTGGAGGTGGGGACCGGCACCCAGACCGACGTCGACGAGGCGCGGGCCGCATTCGACCGGGTGCGCGCCGAGCAGGTGGCCGTGGACAACCAGGTGGAGGTCGCCCAGCAGGCACTGCGCCGGCTGACCGGCGAACTGCCCGGCGAGCTGGCCGGCCTGGGCGAGACGTTCGAGCCCAAGCCGGTGGAGCCCACCGACACCGACCACTGGGTGGACCTGGCCCAGCGCTACAACCTGGAGGTCCAGCTCGCCGAGCGCGATGACCAGTTGGCCCGACACGATGTCGAAAGCCAGCGGGCCGATCGCTGGCCGGAAGTAGAGCTCGAGGCGAGCTACCGCCATTTCGACGGCGAGGAGACCTTCCGGCAGGGTTCGGCCGCGACGGATCCGGAGACCCTTGACCAGATTCAGGACACGCGGACCATCCGCTTACAGGCTTCCATCCCTCTATTCACCGGCGGGGCCATCTCCAGCCGGGTGCGCCAGGCCGAGGCGGAGCGCACCGCGGCCAGCGACGACCTGGCCGATCAGCGCCGGGCCGCTGCCCTGGACGCCCGTTCCGCCTTCCTCGGCCTGACCTCGGAGCTGGAGCGAGTCCGGGCGCTGGAGCAGGCCCTCGTCTCGGCGCGCAGCAACGAGGCCTCGGTACGTCGCGGCCAGGAGGTAGGTACCCGCACCACCACCGACGTCCTCGACGCCCAGAGCCAACGCTTCGAGACCAAGCGCGACCTGGCTGCGGCGCGTTATGATTACCTGCTGAACTTCGTGCAGCTGCAGGTGGCCGCCGGACTGGCGGTGGACGAGACGGTCATCCGCGAGGTCAACGAACAGCTGCAATCGGTTTCCCGATAACCCCGGATCCCATGAAACAAGCAGCGTGCACGACGACCACGGACGAAGCCCTGCAGGCCCTGCGTGACGCGGGGCTGCGCCTGACCCAGCCGCGGCGGCAGATCGTCGCCACCCTGGTGGCCGCCGATACCCCGCTGAGCCCGCGCGAGCTGCATCAGCAGCTCGGGTCTACGGCGTGCGACCCGGTGACGGTCTACCGCTGCCTGACCGACTTCGAACGCCTCGGGCTCGTGCACCGCCACGAGTTCGGGGACGGCTCCACCCGCTACCAGCTGGTGGAGGCCGACGGCAGCCACCAGCACTACGTCATCTGCCGGCACTGCCAGCGCAAGGACCCCATCCACGCCTGCCCGGCGGACCTCGAAGCCGCGGTGCGCGCCCGCGGCTACGCCGGGGTCAGCCACACCCTGGAGTTCTTCGGCGTGTGCCCGGACTGCCAGCAGGGATCCGATCAGGAGCCGCGGTGAGCGCCTCCCGAGCCACGCGCACTGCCGAGGATCCTGCACGGGCCAAGCGCCGGGTCACCCTGATCGGCGGGGTGATCAATCTCTTCCTCGGCTCCGGTAAGATCGTCGCCGGCTGGCTGGGGCAATCCCAGGCCTTGGTCGTGGACGGGGTCCACTCCCTCTCGGACCTGGCCTCCGACGCCCTGGTGTACGTGGCCGCCACCTACGGGAGCCAGGAAGCGGACAGCGACCACCCGTACGGCCACGCCCGCATCGAGACGGCGGCGACCGCCGGCATCGGCGCGGTGCTCCTGCTGGTGGCCGCCGGGTTCATCTACGACGCGGTACAGCGGCTACTCGTCGCCCCGGAGTCGCTCTGGGTGCCGGGCTGGCTTGCCCTCGGCGCAGCGCTGGCGTCGCTGGTCATCAAGGAGGGCCTCTACCACTACACCCGGTGGGTGGCCAACCGGGCGCACTCGAACCTCATCCACGCCAATGCCTGGCACCACCGCTCCGATGCCCTCTCCTCCGTGGTGGTCATCGGCGGCATCATCGGCGTATTCCTGGGGCTACCGTGGCTGGACGCCGTCGCCGCCATCGTGGTGGCACTGATGCTCGCCCACGTGGGGATCCGCTTCGCCTGGCGCTCGGTCTGCGAGCTGGTCGATACCGGCCTCGATCCGGAGCAGGTGGCGCGCATCGAGGGACTGGTCGGCGAGATCGACGGGGTTCGCGACGTTCACGGCCTGCGCAGCCGGCACATGGCCGAGGAGGCACTGATCGACCTGCACATCCAGGTGGACCCGCGGCTGAGCGTCTCCGAGGGCCACCGGATCAGTGAGGCCGTGCGCCGGCGCCTCATCGAGGACATCGGCGTGGTCACGGAAGTGCTGGTGCACGTCGACCACGAGCCGCCGCACTGGGACGAGGCCACCGCCGCCCTGCCCCTGCGCAGCAAGGTCGAGCGCGACCTACAGACCGCCTGGTCGGGCATCCAGGGGGGCGACAGCGTCGAGCGCGTCGACCTGCACTATATGGAGGGACGCCTGGAGGTGGAACTCCACCTGCCCTGGGGCCCGGACTGCGACACCACCGCCCTGCACCAACGTGCCACCCAGCTGGCCGCAGCCGCCGAGGGCCTGGCCTACGTCAGCGCCTGTCGGGTCCACTTCATCGGACGCTGAGCGGGGGCTCGGCCAAAGCAGCCAGTTGCTCGCGCAGCGCCAACATGTGTTCCTCCCAGTAGCGGGGCTCGGCGAACCAGGGGAAGGCCTGCGGGAACGCCGGATCCTCCCAGCGCTCCGCCAGCCAGGCGGCGTGGCGCATCAGCCGCAGGGTGCGCAGGGGCTCGATTAGGTGCAGCTCGCGCGGGTCGAGCTCACAAAAGGTCCGGTACCCCTCCAGGACCGCCTCGAGGAACGACTCCTGCTCGGCCCGCTCGCCGGGAAGCAGCATCCAGAGATCCTGGACGGCCGGCCCGGTGCAGGTGTCATCCAGGTCCACCAGATGGAACCCGGCCTCGGTCTGCAGCACGTTCCCCGGGTGGAAATCGCCGTGCACGCGGATCGGGCGCACCGCCCCGGCACGCTCCCAGCAGGCGCTCACCGCCTCGAGGAGATCCTCGGTAAGGGTGGCGTAGGCCTCCTCCAGGTGCGGCGGCAGCCAGTTGCCGGCCAGCAGCCAGTCCCGGACCCGCCGGCCGTGATCCCCCGGGTCGAGGGCGGGACGATGGGTGAAGGCACCGCCCCCGCCGACGACATGGATGCGACCCAGGTAGGCGCCCAGGCGGCGAAGCACGTCGCGGTTGTCCACCTCCAGCATGCGCCCGCCCCGCATGGGATACAGGGCGATGCGGAAGCCGTGGCTGTGGGCCAGGGTGCTCGCTCCACAGCGCATGGGCGCCACCACCGGCACCTCGGCGGCGACCAGCTCCTCGCTGAAGGCGTGCTCCTCGAGGATCTGCGCATCGTCCCAGCGCCCGGGGCGGTAGAATTTGGCCACCACGGCCGGGCCGTCCTCCACCCCGACCATGTAGACCCGGTTCTCGTAGCTGTTCAGTGCCAGCAACCGGCCGTCGCTGCGCACGCCGCCGACGGCCTCGACGGCATCGAGGACGGTGTCGGGACCGAGGGTCTCGAACGGGTGGCGCGTATCCATGAACCGGCTCCTACAGCTGGGTGTGGGCGACGACGGTCGTCCGGGGGACGGCCCCGGCCCCGCAGTCAGGGTAGCCCGCGGGCTGGTCGGCCGGCTATCCTTGGCGCTTTGAAAGGTCAAGCAGGTGGGAAACCCCATGCGCATGCAGAACGTCGAACGCGGGCCGATCGCGCGGGTCGCGGGCGTCATCGGGGCCATCGCCGTCATCGCCCTGGCGGCAACGCTCGGGATCGTCGTGCTGGCGGTGATGCTCGGTCTGGCCCTCATCGGTGCCGTGATCATCGCCGCCCGCACGTGGTGGCTACGCCGCCAGATGCGTCGCGCCGCCGCCCGCGGCGAAGGCTTCGACCCGGCACGCCGATCCGGCACGCCGACCCGTGGCCGGATCATCGAGGGCGAGTACAGCCGCGGCTCAGAGGACGATCCGCGTCATCCGCGGCGCTGAGTTGAGCCCGCCCCGGCAAAAGCGGCAGGAACCGCCGCGCCCCCGGGAGCGCCCCGTTCGCCATAGGGGAGCAGAGACGGCGTGAAGGATCGTTTCACGGTCACCATCACCGACTTCCGCGGCGCCCGCCACTATTCGCTGCACCAGATCGCCAAGCGCTTCGCGCTGGCCCTGGCCGGCGGCTTGGCGCTCGTGCTGCTCGCAGGCGCCCTCGCCCTCCATGCGCTCAACGACAAGATCACCGAACTGAACCAGGTCCGCGCCGACAAGGCCGAGGCCGCCCGCCAGATCGAGCGGCGCAACGAGGAACTCCGCGAGCTGGTCAGCGAGCGGGAGCAAGAGATCCACCGCATGGATCTCGAGCTCGGCCACATCGAGACCCTGGTCGGACTCGATCCCCAGCCGGAGGCCAAGCGCCGCGAGCGGCTCGACACCGCCGGCCAGACGGCGCTCGAGAAGGCGCTGATGTTGCGAACCATCCCCAGCGGCTGGCCCCTCCAAGAGGAGTCACGAATCACCAGCGGCTACGGCTGGCGGACCCATCCGGTGACCGGCGAGCGCTCGTTCCACGCCGCGGTCGATCTGCGCGCACCGGTGGGCGAGAAGATCGTCGCCACCGCCGACGGGGTAGTCAACTTTGCGGCCAAGCACCAGGGCAGCGGGCTCGGCAAGCTGGTCATCCTCGCCCACGATTTCGGTTTCCAGACCCACTACGCCCACCTGAGCCGGATCGAGGTGGAGACCGGCGAGTTCGTCGAAGAGGGCGATGTCATTGCCCGCTCCGGGGCCACCGGCAATGTCAACGGCCCCCATCTGCACTACGAGATCTGGCACACCCAGCGCAAGCTGAACCCGGAACCGTTTCTGGACTGGAGCCTGGAGAACTATGAAGAGCTCTTTGAAGAAGAGGGCCGCGTAAAATGGGAATCATTGGCAAAGGGGATCAATCGAAGAGCCGAAGCCCTGGAACGACAGTTATCTGCGACGGCACGCGACTGGTCGGAGAACTGACCCTGGAGTCGAACCTGCACCTGGACGGGCAGATCAAGGGCACCATCGTCTCGGACCATGACGTGAGTATCGGCCACACCGGCCGCTTCGAGGGCAATATCAAGGCCCACCGTCTGCTGGTCAGTGGCTACGTGGAAGGCGTGATCGACTGCGCCAGCCTCGAGATCGTCGCCGAGGGGCGCGTCTTCGGCGAGCTCCACAGCGACGACTTCATCATCGAGGCCGGCGGCCAGTTCCTCGGCGAGAGCCATCCGCGGCGCGAGGTGCCACTGGCCGCCTTGCAGCATGAAGCCGGCCGGGAGTCGCAACTGACCGGGCCGGAACAGGCGCAGGCGCCAGCACAGGCGGAGACCGGGGCCGATACCGAGGCCGGGGCCACCCCGACGACGGACACCCCGCCCGAGCCCGAACCGGAACCGCCGCGTGCCGACCCCAGGCCCGAGCCGCACCGGGAGGAAGCGCACGGCCCGGCGGAGGAACCTGAGCAAGCGCAGGGAAGGCAGGAGCAGGAAGAAGAGGAGCCGTCGCGCAATGTCCGCCCCCAGCCGAGGCAGACGTTCTGGGGGCGGCGCTGATCTGTGGCGGGCCCGCCGGCGGCGTGTGCTAGCATGGCCTGTATCCGCCTGGGGGATTCAGGGTTTCTGAGCGCCCAGACAGAGACGGCGAACGGGCAACAGAGGGGGAGACGCCGTGGAACGTTGTATTGGCCTGGACATGGGGTACGGGTTCATCAAGATCGATGACGGCCGCGAGGGGCACGTATTCCCCAGCGTCGTCGGCGAGGGCGAGTCGGGCATGCCGATGTCCCTGGGCGTGGCCCAGCGCAGCGGCAGCAGCGAGCTGCGCATCACCTACGGTGGTAAGAGCTATCTGCTGGGCGACTACGCCATCCGCCACTCGCGCCTGGCGCACCGGGGACTGTCGCCGACCCGCGCGGAGGGGGACGACCTCAAGATCCTCTTCCTCGGCGCCCTCAGCCTCTACGCCCGCGAGACGGTGAACAACTTCCACGTGGTCACCGGCCTGCCACCAGGCCGCATGCACATGGCCGACGACCTGGTCCGCCAGCTGCGCGGCGACCACGAGGTCATCCGCCACGTCGGCCCGAGCCGCTTCGGGGTCAGCATTCGGCTCGAGAACATCGAGGTGGTCCCGCAGCCGGTGGGCAGCTTCTGGGCCGAGGTCCTCGACGACCGCGGGCAGATCCGCGGCGATCACCCGCTGCTCAACGGCCGCGTCGGCATCATGGACATCGGCTTCCGCACCAGCGACTTTGCCACCGTGATCGACGGCGAGTACTCCCCGGGCTTCTGCAAGACGGTGCCGCTGGGGATCTCCTTCGGCTACGAGGAGATCGCCCAGGAACTCTCCACCCAGTACGGGCTCGAGCGCGAGCAGTACACGCTGGACGAGGCCATCATCCAGGGCCAGGTCAACGTCAACGGGCGACCGGTAGACATCGTCGAGCTCCGCGACCGCATCTTCGGCGACATCGCCACCAAACTGCTGGTCGAGGCCCGCTCGATGTGGCAGATCCAAGAGTACGACCACATCATCATCACCGGTGGCGGTGGCCGGGTGCTCGAGCGCTACCTCCGGCCCGAGCTCTCCCAGGCTCAGCTGGCGCAGGACTCCGTCACCGCCAATGCCCGCGGCTACTTCAACTGGGCCTATTTCAACGCCCAGCAACGCGCCGCGGAGATGGGCCACGCCGCCGAGCAGGAGGCCGCCCCGCAGGAGGACTACCGTTCCGGCAGCTACGGCACCGGCAGTACCACCTACAGCCGCGGGGGCGACAGCGGCGGGGACGGCGCGGCCGTGCCGCCGGCCCGCAGCGGCAGCGAGGGCTGACCGCCTCCCGCTGGGGCCCACGCCCCGGCGAGCGGATCGGACCGAGGGGCCGCGCCGCCTGGCGCGGCCCCTTTTTGTTTGGCGTGGGTCAATCTGCTGTTGCAACGCAACACGGGTGGTGCTATGTTGCATCGCACAAGGCATGGCGAGCGGTCATGCCTCGAGCAGCTTCAACAAGGAGAGAGACCCATGCAAGACCAGCTCAACAAGACCATGCAACAGTTCCAGAAGATGATGGAGCCGAGCCGCAAGCTCAACGCGCTGCTCCTCGACCACGCCGAGAAGGTCGCTCACCTGAACCTGGAGGCGGCGCGCTCCTACACCGACCTGGCCATGGAGCAGATGCGCAAGGCCATGGAGGTCCGTGATCCGGAGAGCTTCCAGAACTACCTGAACGACCAGGGCAAGGTCGTGCAGACGATGAGCAACAAGTTCACCGAGAACGCCAGCACCCTGGCCGACATCAGCAAGAACATGGGCGAGGAAGTGCAGAAGATCGCCCAGGAGAACGTCACGGCCATGACCGAGACGATGCAGGGCCAGGCCGAGAAGGCCACCGGCAAGGGCCGCAGCGCGGGCAGCAGTGCCAGCGGTGGTGCCTCGGCGGGTGGCAGCGGCAGTGGCTCCGCCGCCTCCGGCAGCAGCAGCAAGAAGTCCGCGTAACCCCTCCGGGGATTCGCGACAACGGAGCCGGTGCCCCGCGGGGCGCCGGCTCCGTTTCGTTCAGCCCCCTCAACGGGGCACCGGGGGGTCAGCCGGTTTCCCGGGCAATGGCCCGGGCACCGATGTCCCGCCGGTAAAACACCCCCTCCCAGTGGATGGCGGCGACACCGCGATAAGCGGCCTGTTGCGCAGCAGCCACACGCTCGCCCAGGGCGCAGCAGCAGAGCACCCGACCGCCGTTGGTCACCACCCGGCCGTCGGCGTCGAGGGTCGTGCCCCCGTGGAAGACCTTGCAGCCGGTGTGCTCGGCGTCGTCGAGCCCTTCAATGACATCGCCCCGCTCCACCGGCCCCGGATAGCCGGCCGCCGCCATCACCACGCCGACCGCCGGGCGCGGATCCCAGCTCAGCGCCACCTCCGGCAGCCGGCCGTCGAGGGCAGCCCGGCAGAGCTCGGCGAAGTCCGCATCCAGACGCATCAGCAGGGGTTGCGCCTCCGGGTCGCCCAGGCGGCAGTTGTACTCGAGGACGCGCGGATGGCCCTCGTCGTCGATCATCAGCCCGGCGTAGAGAAACCCCTTGTAGGGCCGCCCCTCGGCGGCCAGCCCGCCGACCGTGGGCCGGATCACCTCGTCCATGACCCGCTGGTAGAGCCGTTCATCCATCAGCGGCGCCGGCGAGTACGCGCCCATCCCCCCGGTGTTCGGACCCTCATCACCGTCGTCCCGCGGTTTGTGATCCTGAGAGCTGGCCATCGCCACCACATGCTCGCCGTCGACCAGGGCGATGAAGCTCAGCTCCTCGCCCTGCAGGCACTCCTCGACCACGACGCGCGCACCGGCGTCCCCGAAGGCCTGGCCTGAGAGCATGCGCTCGGCGGCCAGCAGGGCGGCATCCTTGGTCGCCGCCACCTCGACACCCTTGCCCGAGGCCAGCCCATCGGCCTTGATGACCATCGGCGCGGGGTGTTCCCGGATGTAGTCGGTGGCCGCGCCCAGATCGTCAAAGGTCCGGTAGGCCGCCGTGGGGATCCCGTGACGGGCCATGAAGGCCTTGGCGAAGGCCTTGGAGCCCTCCAGCTCCGCGGCGGCCGCGGTCGGGCCCAGACAGGGGAGCCCCGCCTCCTGGAACGCGTCCACCACCCCGGCCACCAGCGGTGCCTCGGGCCCAACCACCGTAAAGGCCACCGCTTGTTCCCGGGCCTGCTGGACCAGCGCCGGGACGTCCTCCGCGCCAACCTGGATGTTCCGGACCCCGGGCTCGCGGGCGGTGCCGGCGTTACCGGGAGCGACGAGCACCTCTTCGACCTGCGCCGAGCGCGCCAGGGCCCAGGCCATGGCGTGCTCGCGACCGCCCCCTCCGATAACCAGTACCTTCATCCTCTACCTCGCTTGGCCGCGTTCAGTGGCGGAAGTGGCGCATCCCGGTGAAGACCATGGCCAGGCCATGCTCGTCGGCGGCGTCGATCACCTCTTGGTCGCGCATCGAGCCACCGGGCTGGATGAGCGCCGCGGCACCGGCCTCGGCGGCCTGATCGACTCCGTCCCGGAACGGGAAGAAGGCGTCGGAGGCGAGCACCGAGCCCTGCAGGGCGAGCCCCGCATCCGACGCCTTCTCGCAGGCGATCCGGGTACTGAACACGCGGCTCATCTGCCCGGCCCCCACACCGAGGGTGCGCTGCCCGCCCGCAAAGACGATGGCGTTGGACTTGACGTGCCGCACCACTTCCCAGGCGAAACGAAGGTCGGCCCATTCGGCGTCGGTGGGCTGACGCCGGGTGACCACCCGCAGGTCGGCCGGATCGACCACTGCGGTGTCTCGATCCTGGACCAGGAGACCGCCGCGCACCCGCTTGAGCTCCAGATCTGCGCCAGCCTTCCGCGGCCAGCGGCCGGTCTGCAGCACGCGCACGTTGGCCTTGGCGGAGAAGCGCGACAGGGCCTCGTCGGTGACCGCCGGGGCAATGACCACCTCCACGAACTGGCGATCCAGGATGGCACCGGCCAACTCGGCGTCGACGGTGTCGTTGAAGGCGATGATGCCACCGAAGGCCGAGGTCGGGTCGACCTCGAAGGCCCGGTCGTAGGCCTCGCGCAGGGTCTCGGCACAGGCCACACCGCAGGGGTTGGCATGCTTGACGATGACACAGGCCGGCGCCTCGAACCCCTTGACGCACTCCAGCGCGGCATCGGTATCGGCGACGTTGTTGTAGGACAGGGCCTTGCCCTGGAGCTGGCGCGCCGTGGCGACGCTGGCCTCACCGGGGGTGACGTCACGGTAGAAGGCAGCGGACTGATGCGGGTTCTCGCCGTAGCGCATATCCGCGATCTTCTCCACCTGCAACGTCCAGATACCCGGGAAATCGCCCTGCTGCTCACCCTGCTCGTCGCGCTGGCTCAGGTAGGCGGCGATGGCGCCATCGTAGCGTGCGGTGTGGCTGAACGCCCGGGTTGCCAGGTGGTGACGCAGGGCCCGGCTGGTCCCGCCCAGGCGCTGGACTTCGTCCAGGACCCGATCGTAGGCGGCAGCCTCGGTGACCACCGCCACATCGGTGTGGTTCTTGGCCGCGGCACGGATCATGGCCGGCCCGCCGACGTCGATGTTCTCGATGGCCTCGGCCAGCGTGCAATCCTCGGCGGCGACGGCCTGCTCGAAGGGGTAGAGGTTCACGCAGAGCAGGTCGATGGGCCCGATGCCGTGCTCGTCCATGACCGCGTCGTCCGTGCCGCGCCGCCCCAGCAGCCCGCCGTGGATGCGCGGATGCAGGGTCTTGACCCGGCCATCCATGATCTCCGGGAAGCCGGTCTCGGCCGAAACCTCACGCACCGGGATACCGGCCTCGCCCAGCAGGCGGGCCGTACCACCGGTCGAGAGGATCTCGACGCCTTGCTCATGCAGGGCCCGGGCGAAGCCCTCCACCCCGCTCTTGTCGGAAACGCTGATCAAGGCCCGCCGCAGGGGCCGCACGCCGTCGTTGGTCGCCATATTGGATTGTCCGGGTTGTTCAGTTGTAGTCGATGCCGTGATCGCGCAGCTTCTTGCGCAGGGTCGCCCGATTAAGGCCGAGCAGCTGCGCAGCCCGCGTCTGATTGCCAGAGCAGTAGTCCATCACCGACTCGAGGAGCGGAACCTCCACCTCGTTGAGCACGAGCCGATAGAGACCATTGCAGTCGTGCCCGTCCAGCTCCCTGAAATAGTCATCCAGGGCGCGACTGACCGCCTCGCGGATGGGCCCCCCCACCTCGCCGTCGCCGCCCCTGCCAGGACCCTGTCCGGGACCGGGTCCCTTGCCGTCCTGCATGCATCACCCCCATTCATGTCTGTCTGGAAGGATAACAGAGCCGACCGGCGGCCCCCCGGGCCCTGGCGGCCCTACTCGACCGGTCGGAATGACAGCGAGAAACTCTCGGCCCCGCCGTCGGGCTCTGCCACGTAGAGTTCCACCGGGATCCGAGCCCCCGGCTCCATGCCCGCGCCCAGGCGCGCCCGCAGACGGCTGTCGGCCACGTAGTCCTCAGGGCGAACCCAGCGCTCGCCGGTCACGTGGCCGTCCAGATCCCGCAGTGTCAGCCGCATCTCGGGATAGGGCAGGCGCCGCTCGCCGGTGTGCACCAGCACCCCGCCGAGCATCAGCGCATCGTCCCGACGCGGATCCGGCTCCAGCCAGCGCTCCTCGACCTCGATGACGTCGTAGCTCGCCGCGGTCTCCAGCTGGCAGTCGTACACGGCGCAGACCGCCGAGAGCCACGCCCGCGTCCCGGGCAGCTCGAGCAGCTGCGCGCGGTAGAGGTACGAGCCATGGACCAGGGCCGCCGCCAACACCAGCACGCCAGCGGCGGTCATCCAGAGGCGCCGCTTGGGCCTCGTGCCAGCCCCCGGGGCACGGGCGGGACGCTGCCCGGCACGCAGCTCGGCCAGGACCTGCTCCCAGTCGGCCTCGGACCCCCCCGGTTCGGCTGCCCGATCCGCCGCCTCCGGGCCGGAACCTGCGCGCTCCCCCGCGGTCGAGCGCTCACCGACGAGGGCCTGCAGGTCCACCGGCCGATCGCCGCTGTCGTCGGGCAGCAGTCGGCCGATGGCCGACATCTGCGGTCCCAGGGCGGGGATGCGCACCTCGTCCCCACCGGCGGACCGGGACGGCGGGGCCCCGTCGGTCGTCGCGGCACCCGGCTCGCCGGGCAAGTCCTCGCTCAGCGCCTGAACCGCGTCGAAGGTGGTCTGGCACAGGCCACAGGTAACCCGACCGCGCGCCTGGCGAAGCTGCCACGCACGCAGCGCGAAGATCGTCCCGCATCCAGGGCACTGGGTGTACACGGGCTTCCCTCGTTGTTGGAAAATCCGGCGACCGACGTTCAGGCGGTGCGGGTGCCGCTGACCAGCACCCAGTCGCCGCGAGTCTGCAGCGCATCCCAGGCGATGCTGCCCTGGAAGGCATCCATGACCTGCTGCTCCTGCCCCAGGAGGATCCCGGAGAGCGCCAGGCGCCCACCGACGCGAACGCCGCTACGCAGCTCACCGGCCAGCTCCACCAGCGTCGATGCAAGGATATTGGCGACGAGGAAATCGGCGCAATACGCCGGCCGCTGATCGACGGCGTACGCCGGGACCCAATCGGCGACACCGTTGCGCTCGGCGTTCTCGCGGCTGGCGATCACTGCTTGGGGGTCGTTATCGACGGCCATGCAGCGGGCCGCGCCCAGACGTACCGCAGCCACGGCCAGGACGCCAGAGCCGGCGCCGAAATCGAGGCCGTCACGCCCCTGGATCGGCTCGCCATCAAGCCACTGCAGGCACAGCGCCGTGGTCTCGTGGGTGCCGGTGCCAAAGGCCAGCCCCGGGTCGAGGCGGATGGCCACGGCGTCGCGCGGCAGCTCCGGCTCGCTCCCGGTGGGGACGATCCAAAGCCGCTCGCCGAAGGCCATGGGGCGGAAGTGGTCGAGCCACTCGCGCTCCCAGGCACGATCCTCCAGCGTCTCCGCCTGCCAGCCTTGCAGACGTTCGCCCAGCTGCCCGGCGAGCAGCTTGTAAAGGTCCTCGGGATCGGTCCCGGCAGGAAACAGCGCGGCAACTCGAACCCGCTCCCACATCGGGTGCTCGCCCACGCCGGGCTCGAGGAGCACGGTGCCGTCATCGGCCTGGTAGGTCTGGGACAGCGCCCCGGCCAGTTCCAGGGCGCCATCCACGGCATCGAGGTCGCCGGCGGCGACCTCCAGCGTCACCTGCAGCTGCGCCACGACTCAGGAACCTTGTCGCGGGGTCGGGGGAACCACGAAGCAGGCGGCCTGCTCGCGGGTATAGAAGCAGCCGTCGCGCTCGAACCCGGAGACCACCCGCTGCTTCACCGCGATGACCCGACCGCGGTCGTCGCGTTCGCTGATCAGCTCCTCGGGCAGACCGTCGAGGCGGTGAAAGGGGGCCGGCTGCCCGTTCCCGCTGCAGGAGAGGTAGATCGTCCCCGTCTCGGTGTCCAGGAAGGCCGGGCGGAAGCCGTGGTCCCGGTTGCAAGCGCTGACGCCACCGGTCCCCTGGAACGTGGCGTTCTCACACTTGAGTCGCTCTGCCGTAAGGGCGCGAGCCATCGCTCACCACCTCCGAACGTCGATACCGCTTCACGGGTTATCGGCCGCTCCACTGGCCCCCTGAGTCGGGCAACGCTCCCTGCGTTGCTACTGATTCCGGTAGTTGGACACCGCGTGCTCGATCTCGGCTCGCGCGGCGTCGGCGCCCTTCCAGTCGCGCACCTGAACCCACTTGCCGGGCTCAAGATCCTTGTAGTGCTCAAAGAAGTGGCTGATCTCCTGCAGCAGGCGCGGCGGCAGGTCGTCGGGCCCCTTCACCTCGCTGTAGTCGGTGGTCAGCTTGTCCACCGGAACCGCAATCAGCTTGGCATCCTCGCCGGACTCGTCCGCCATCTCCAGCACACCCACCGGGCGGCAGCGGATCACCGAGCCGGGCTGCAACGGCAGGGGGGTGATGACCAGGGCGTCTACCGGATCGCCATCATCGGCCAGCGTCTGCGGCACAAAGCCGTAGTTGCACGGATAGTGCATGGCCGTGGCCATGATGCGATCGACGGTGAGCGCACCCGTCTCCTTATCCACTTCGTACTTCACGGGGCCGCCGTGGAGCGGGATCTCGATGACGACGTTGATATCGTCCGGAATCGACCGCCCGGCGGGCACGGAATCGAGGCTCATGCAGTTACTCCGTTCAGTAGAGGACGTTTGCGTATCGAGGAACGGTTCGACAGGGGCGAACTGTAACGCCGTTGCTGCGCCGCGGCAAGCAAGGCCGCGGCGCAACCGGCCGCCCCGTAAGGGGCCCTATGCCAGCGCACCCCGGCGTCGACGTCAACCGGCGGCATCGTGCCGCCATGCCATGCGGTATGATTGGGCCGAACAACCACCCAGGGGGAGAGCATGGGTCCTTTGCTGCAGAAACTGGTGGGGATCTGCCTCTTTCGCGACGGTCCCCAGGATCTGCCCTACTCGGCCACGCACCTGCTCGGGTTGATCGGGGCGAGCATGATCCTAACCTACATCGCCGCGGACAACCTCCCGGACACGGGCACCGTCGGCCTGCAGGTGGTGGTCGCGACCGGCTTCAGCCTGGCCTTCCTCTACGCCCTGCTCCTGCTGCGCGGACTAACCCCGCGCTTCACCCAGAGCGCCACGGCGATGTTCGGCACCGACGTGCTGATCGGCATCCCGGTCACACTGATGACCTTCCCCATCGCCGCCTACGGCGCGGAGCAGGCCCAGGGCGCCGCCGCCGGCATCCTCTTGCTCTGGTTCTGGCAGGTGGCCATCCTCGGGCACATCTTCCGGCATACGCTGGAGATGCGCCTGGCGCTCGGCATCCTCCTGGCGCTGGCGTACAGCTTCCTCAGCTTTCAGGTGGTCCAGCTGGCCGCCGACTGATCGGGACGGTCCATGAAGATACACATCCTCGGTATATGCGGCACGTTCATGGGCGGCGTCGCCCTCCTCGCCCGGGAGAGCGGGCACGCGGTGGACGGCAGCGACAGCGCGGCGTGGCCACCGATGAGCGACATCCTCGACCAGGCGGGCGTCCCGGTCCGACCCGGCTACGACGCCGCCCACCTGGAACCCGCCCCGGACCGGGTGGTCATCGGCAACGCCCTCTCCCGCGGCAACCCGGCTGTCGAGCACATCCTGGACCGCGGGCTGCCCTACCAGTCCGGTCCCGCGTGGCTGGCAGAGAACGTCCTCAACGGCCGCTGCGTGGTGGCCATCGCCGGCACCCACGGCAAGACCACCACCGCCTCGATGACCGCTTGGGCCCTGGAGCGCTGCGGCCTCGACCCGGGCTATCTGATCGGCGGCGCCCCGGGGTTCAGCGAGCGCTCCGCCCGGCTAGGCACCGGTTCGCCCTTCGTGGTGGAGGCCGACGAGTACGACACGGCCTTCTTCGACAAGCGCGCCAAGGTCGTCCACTACCAGCCCCGCGTCCTGCTGCTGAACAATCTGGAGTACGACCACGCCGACATCTACCCGGATCTGGAGGCCATCGCCACGCAGCTCCACCATGCGGTGCGTACCGTCCCCGGCAACGGCCGCGTGCTCATCAACGGCGATGACCCCAACCTGCCCGCCGTCGTCGCGCGCGGCTGCTGGTCGCGGCTGGAGCGAATCGGCTTTGGCGCCGACAATGACTGGCGCATCACCGCCGACGACGGCCCTGACGCCGGCGCCGTACTCCTGTACCGGCGCACTCCGCTCGGCCCGCTGCATCCGCCGCAGCCGGGCCGCCACAACCTGGCCAATGCCGCGGCGGCGGTGGCGGCTGCCGCCGGGGCCGGGGCAGATCCGACCACCGCCCTGGAAGCCGTGAACGCCTTCCCCGGCGTCCGCCGCCGGCTGGAGGTGCGCGGCCGCGTCGGCGGGGTCGAGGTCATCGACGACTTCGCCCACCACCCCAGCGCCGTGGCCGCCACCCTGGAGGCCCTGGCCGCCCCGGGGCGGCGACTGCTGGCCGTGCTGGAGCCGCGCTCGAACACCATGCGCCTGGGCATCCACCGCCGGCAGCTGGCCGACGCCCTGGCCCGCGCCGACCACGCCTTCGTGTTGACCCCACCGGACCTGCCCTGGTCCGTCCCCGAGGCCCTGGCACCACTGGGAGGGCGCCTGCATACCGCCGCCGAGGTCGACCACCTGGCCCGGCTCGCCCTGGCCGAGGCGCGCCCTGGCGACCGCCTGGTGGTGATGAGCAACGGCGCCTTCGGCAACATCCACGAGCGACTGCTGGCCGGCCTGGAGGCCGGGAGCGCCCCGGCATGAGCGGGGTCAGCGTCGCCCTAACCGGGGCCTCTGGCCTGCAGTACGGTCTGCGCCTGGTGCAGACCCTCGCCGGGGCGGGCGAGACCGTCCATCTGCTGGTCTCCGATGCTGCCCGGGTGGTTGCCGGACTGGAGACGGACACCCCGCTCCCCCGGCGCAGCGCCGAGTTGCACCGCCAACTGGTCGGGGCCCTAGGCATCGATCCGGCGCGGCTCCACGTCTACAGTGATCAGCAGTGGACCGCACCCCTGGCTTCCGGCTCGGCAGCCCCGAAACGCATGGTGGTCTGCCCCTGCACCACCGGCACCCTGGCGGCGATCGCCGGCGGACACTCGGACAGCCTGATCGAGCGCGCCGCCGATGTGGTACTCAAGGAGCGCGGTCAACTGGTGGTGGTTCCGCGGGAGACCCCGCTCTCGGCGATCCACCTGGAGCATATGCTGTCCCTGACGCGGCTCGGCGTGGTGGTCCTGCCGGCCAACCCGGGGTTCTACCATCGGCCGCAGCGGGTCGAGGACCTGATCGACTTCGTCGTGGCACGGATCCTGGACCACTTGGATGTGGCCCACGACCTGGGCCCCCGCTGGGGCAAGGAGAGCGACTGATGGACGATGAGCTGCCGCTGTTCCCTCTGCGTACAGTGCTTTTCCCGGGTGGGCGACTGGAGCTGCGCATCTTCGAGCGCCGCTATCTGGATCTGGTCACCTACTGCCTGCGCAACGACAACACCGGCTTCGGCATCTGCCTGATCGAGAATGGCGGCGAGGCGGGGCTGCCGGCCCGTCCCCACGCCGTGGGGACGGAGGTGCGCATCATCGACTGGGACCAGCGCAGCGACGGTCTGCTGGGGATCACCGTCGAGGGACAGCGGCGCTTCGAGATCCTTGAGCGGCAGACCCCGACGGGGAAGGTGCAACAGGCGCAGGTGCGCTGGCTGACCGACCCGCCGGCGCCGCAACTGGACGCCGAGCTCCGCCCGCTGGCCGATCTGCTGGAGCGAATCCTCGATCAGATCGGCGGCCTGTACGGGGCCATGCCCCGCCAGCTCGATGATGCCGGCTGGGTCAGCGCGCGGCTATCGGAGCTGTTGCCGATCCCCACCGAGGCGAAGCAGCAGCTGCTGGAGATCGACGCCCCGGAGGAGCGCCTGGAGCTGCTGCGCCGGGCCCTGGAGCAGGACTCGCCGCCCCGCGGCGACGCCGACTAGCCCCACGCA
>NZ_JAJNRD010000049.1:0-9104 GCF_022228055.1 Halorhodospira sp. 9621 | reverse complement strand
TAGGGTCAACATATAGGGTCACGCCTGCCGACGGCCACCCCGCTACAAGCCGCTGACATCCACACGATCCGCGAAGGGGCCGGAGCATGTCGCCGAATCGGCGCTGTCGGGCGGGAAGACGCGGTCGGACCAGGCCATGTCACCAATCAGGCCAAAAAAGGGGTGATTGGCCGCAGTCCCGCCATCGGGGGAGCGATACCGTGCAGGCAACTCTCGTCATCCGACATTGAGGAGTTGCTGATATGAAAACTGCGCGCCTTGAAATTCATGATGTTCAGGAAGTTTCGGTCCAGAAAATCTATTGCCCTGTCGAGCCGAATCGGCGTTTATGCCCCATCGATGCGCGTGAGTGGGTTCCTAAGAACATCGGAATGCTTCTGCGTGTTCCGATCCCGGTCGCTCGATACAGAGATCGCTATTACGTTTTACAGGAAAGCGACTGGGTAAAAATCGCGGCGCTGCGCAAGGCTGGATTCAGCGATGAAGCCCTGTGTTGCCTGGTCGTGGGTGGGATCACGAAGACCGCCATGGAAACGATTTACGAGACCTCGTCGGAGCTACTAGTTGCCGCGGCGCCCCGGTACCCGGCGCACAGCCTGGCGGAGCATCTGCGTAGTAAACAGGAGCCACATGGAATTCGGGCACTTGAGCGCGGTTTTGGGTTCGCGCCGGGTGCCCTCGCGAAGAGCAAAATTCGTAAGGAATGGCGCGATGAATCCGGATTACGTGGATGAGCCGCATCCTGAAGCTGATCCGATGGGCGCAGTGGGCGATGCTCTCTCCCCTGTGCTCGCGGCCATACCCGGTACCGAGGCGGCGCCGTCGGATCAGCGCAGCTGGGAGACGTTCGCCCGGCAGCTTCCGCTGCCCGAGAACGGCCGCGGACTGTGGGGCGAGGGCGTTGTTGACCGGCTTGAACGTTTCGTCGGTGCGACCGAGGTAACGGTACCCGAGGCCGTGGAGCGAGCAACCGCGCAGGCATGGCTCCAGGCGGCTCGCACGTCGCTCAAACTGCTGCAAGCGGTGCACCGCCGCGAGCCGCCGGATCCGGCATGCGAGAGTCCGCGGGCTCACGGAATTTACCGGAGCGCGCCGGTCTACGCCGCGCTTCTGGAGAACCCGGCGCATATCTGGGATCCGGATTACCTAGCGCTGGCGCACGTTTGGTGGCGGTTTCGGGTCTTCCGAGGGTCTGTCAAGGGGCAGCGGCGCTATCAGGTGGTGAAGGAGTGGCGGTACTCGGCCGCCCCGGAGCTCGCTAAGAACCAAGAGGTCGTGGATGCGTTACGGCACGCTGCCCGCGGCGGCAGCTCGGAGGATGTCGGCCAGGAGCTGCTGCGAATCGCCGAGGATGGGGGCGTGCCGCAGGCGTTCGAAGAGCGTTTGAAGAGTCTGGGATGCTTCCTCGCTTACCCGCCAAGGACCCGCATGGGTCACTCGGGGCCGCGGTCGCGTGCCGGTCATCTTCATGAGCACCTCCAGCGGGCTCATCAAGAATCGCAACGGGGGCGGTTTGCGCCCGAGGAGGGTGTCGCGACGCTGGGATGACTCAGCGCTCGAGCGGGTGATCCTGCGGGACATGGACGCTTACCCGGGGGAGCTGGCGGATGAAGAGGTCGGTTTCAGCGTCGAGTCCGGCACGCTCTGGATTCGCCGCGAATACCGTCGGCCCGGCGCGCAGCAGCCGCAGGGCTGGACGCTGACCCTCGAGGGGGTGATGGCGCGCCGGATGACCGAACTCCTGGATGCGTACCGCGGGCGGCGTCAAAACTTGAAGAAGCTCTTACCCCGGGAGGCGTTCGCCCGCTTCACCGCAAGCGGGGTCCATGGCGTCGATCTGGAGATCGGCCGTCTGGAGCGTGATGCGCTCATGTCCGCGGCGCACAGTCTCCTGCGCTTTGCGCAGCGCAATGGCTACTCGGCGTCGGTACTCGATGCGCTCTTTGAGCGGGAGCCCGGCGCGCGCAACGAGAGCCACGGTCACTACATCCAGATGGACCCCGCTCGCCTCGCCCAGGCGTTTCATGATCTGACCGAGGCGTGGATGGCGTGGATTGGCTGGCAGGATGCGGGGCAGGGCGCTTTGCCGCTGATCCAGCCGGGCGCGGACCAGGCCGCCATTGGTTCCGAGTACGCCCCGGGGACGGACGAACTCCGGGCGTTTGCGACGGGTCTCCAGAGAGCACTCCGGTGGGATGCGCATACCCTGAGGCGCCCTCGTGGTTCCAGCGAAGATGCCAACCTGGCGGGCAAGCGTTTGCTACGGGACGCGGCGCTGTACGTTTGGCTGCAGGTGGCGCTGAGCACCGCGGCCCGCGGCGTCGTGCATCCGGCTCCACGGCGCTATGGGCGAAGCGACTTTCATCCGCTGGCGCTGATCGCTGACAAGAGCGGCCACGGTCCGGGCGAGGCCCGCATCCTCGGCCTGCCACGGGTGGTGGTGCAATCGCTGGAGGGGTACGACCAGATGCTCGATCGGCATGCCGCGCAATTGGGTCTGCCCGCGTGCCCCGGGAGGCTGCGCGATGGGTTGAACACCATCGTCGCCCCGGAGGATCCGCCGCAGGCGACGGAATGGCAGCCGGTCCGACCGGCGTGGATCGAGCGAGCACTGGCCACCTGGGGATACCCCTGGCCGGCTAACGCCATGCGGCACTTCGTGGCCAGCTGGTGCGCGGATGCCGGCATCCCCGAGGAGATCGCACGAGCTTGGCTGAATCACTTCGGCGAGGGCCAGCAGCCCATCGGACCGTACAGCTTTTCCAGGAGTTCGGGTATCGCCGAGGCGCTCGCTGGGTATGCGGAGCAGCTCCTCGGCAGGGTGGGGGCCGACGCCCCGCTGGGAGGTCTGGTCAATGAGTGATGAGCACAGGATCGATTGGCCCGAGCGGCTGCGGCGGCAGGCGCGGGCGCAGACGATGGCGGATCCGTCGGACGAGGCGATCAAGGCCTTCGAGGCGGTCATTGCCAATGACGGCGAGCTGCGCCCGTTTCAAACCGGGGCGGTCCCTGGCGCTGGCAGCAAATCGGATGTGAATGGCGCCTGGGAGCGGTTGCGGCGCGCGCTCCATCACACGCTGGGCAAGACGGTTGGTACCGAGGCCGCCATCCGGCAGACCGATCGCCTGCTCCAGCTCGCCGAGGTGGAGTTGCGGCGTCACTGGGGATGGCCGCGCAGCCAGCGTGTCGAGGATTACATCCTCCCGCCGCCGCGCAGCCCGCTGGACCGGGAGGTGGAGACGGTGGCCCAGGTGTCAGCCATCGAGCGATTGCTGCTGAAGCACTTCGGCGATCTGTACGCCGTTGAAGATCCGAGGGTGCTGGCGGGTGCCTGGGGGTGGCTTCTGGCCCTGGAGCTGGGCATCAGCCAACCCAAGTGGCTGGAGCGCCTGGTGCAAGCGCGAGAATCCGAGTGGGTTGCCGATCGCGAGGGCGGGCGCATCGAGCTCGACAGCCATTGCGTCCTACTCGGTGGCCTCACCCTGGCGCTTGGTCTGGACCGGATTCAGGCGCTCGACCCGCCGCGCGGACAGCCGCAGGCCTGGTTGCATGCCGCATGGGTGTGGCTCGGGTTACCCAAAAACGTGTCGCAGCAGGGGATCACAAAACACTGGCGGGACCTGGCGCGGCGGCATCACAGCGACTTGGTGGTGCACTACTGGCGTGGCCAACGTTCGATGACCCCGCTGGATGCGCGGGCGCGCAGGCTTTACTGGGAAGGGTCGGTGGAAAGTGGGGACGCTGAACTCCTCGATCCGCTGGTGGCCGGCGCAGACTTCCGACCGGCGCAGATCGCTGAAACCCCGAGCATGGCGACCTGCGGGGATGCGCAGCAAAGCCGACGTACGCTGACGGCGCTGGTGGACGACTTCGATGCCTTCGAGCAGCAGCATGGCCGCCGGCGGGCGCAGCGGAAACGAGCGCAAGCGGTCCGCCGTCTGGTTCAGTGGCTGGAGACGGAGCCGGTGACCCCGGTGGATGCCCTGGTGGTACGGTTCCTGCTCACCCTGTTCCTGCACGGTCCCAGCCAGGAAGGGGTCTACGCGGCGTCAACGCTGCGACGCTACGGCCTGGGGCTGAGTCGGCGGCTGCGCGCGGAGTTCGGCTGGGAAGATCCCGGCGAGCTGTCGGCCGAGGCACTGCATCAGCGCCTGGAGCGCGTCCTGGACGCCCTGCCGGAGCAGGATCAGCGGATCGGGCATCGTTGGCTGCGATGGCTGGTGGTCAATGACGAACTGCCGGTGGACCCCCGTGCGCTCCGGCCCGAGCGCTACGACCGCTCCCCCGGCGTGCGTGCAGCCGCGATCAATATGCCGACCTGGGAAGCGTTGCATGCGTGGCTGGCCCCGCGCGATCCCACCGGGGTCTATCGCCTGATGCTCGATCTGATGCTGCTCCTCGGTCTGCGGGAGCGCGAGGCCACCGAGCTGTGGCTCGGCGAGCTGCAGCGCAATCTGCTGTTCCACCTCGCGCAGCGCCTGGGTCACGGCTCGCCGCAGGCCACGCTGAGATCCTACATCCACGTGCCGGAGATGTTGGCTTTCTTCGAGGCGCTGAATATGCGCTACCGCCTGCCCAAGGCCGCGCTGGTGCCCGTCCTCGGCGGCCATAGTGATAGCTACCGTCAGATCGAGGGCTTGGCGACGAAGGGCCATGCACCTGCCCGTGGGCCGACGGTCATCGGTGTGGACCCGGAAGCTCGGCAGGATACCCAGGTCACCATCGAGGCGGAGCGCCTCTGGGTCAGGTGGGCAAGGCGGTTGCCGGCTTCCGCGCTGAGGCCAGGGCGGCGAGCAAAGGCCCCGGGGGCTGAAGGGGCCACCCCGGAGCCGCTCGAAGGCACGCCGTTCCTCGAGTTCCTCTGGCAGCTGGAGGCGGTGCGGCAGGGCGATGCCGAATCCGACGCCCATGGGCTGCAGGCGACGCTCGATGCGGTGCAGGCACGCTTCCCCCACGTGCACCGGATGGCGTGGCCCCCTTACGAGGTCGCGCTCCACCGCTGGCGGTGGGACCTGACTGGGCTGATGAGGTCCGCCGACCTGGATCGCCTGAACGCGTCGTCTCTGGAGCGACTGCTCGGTGGGATGGAGGCGACCGGCCTCGTGACCACCTACAAGCGCGATCTGAGACGGATGGTGCGGGTGCTCCAACTTTTCCGCGTGCCACCGAAGTACTGGTCCGTCACGCTGGAAGCCCCGGTGCAGGGATCCACGTCCAAGGCCGCGCGCGCACGCGAGACCGTGAATGAGGCGATCGGCAAGCCCGGGCGCGGCGAGCCCGCGATCACCGAGGTCGCAAGCCGAGTCCGCAATGTCCGCTATCGCGTCACCGTGGACGGCGACCCGCGCACGCCCTGGGAGGGGCTGGCGAGCGGGGTGGTGTGGTTGTGGGCGTGGCTCTATGGGAATCGGCTGCGGTAAGGTGATTACCGGCTCAGCACTTTCTGCGATCGCGACTCATTCAAAAGTGCCTCGTAGACTTCGAGGTGCTGGCGGACAACCTCGTCCACCGAAAACTCGGCTTCAGCCCGCTCGCGCCCGCGGTGCCCCATGGCCCGGCGACGCTCTGGATCTTCCAAAAGGGCGTGGATCGCGTCGGCGAGAGCATCGCTGTCCCGTGGTGGGACCAAGAGGCCGTTGTCACCGTCGGCCACCGCATCTCGACAGCCTGGGTGGTCGGTCGTGACGATGGCGCGCCCGCTGGCAGCTGCCTCGATGAGCGCCTTCGGAAGGCCCTCGCCATAGAACGACGGTAGGACGACCAGATGGCACTGTTTGAGTGTCGTGGGCATATCGGTGCAGTGCCCCCACCACTCCACAATGCCGTCGGCTACCCAGTTATCCAGCGTATCCCTCTCTAGTGCAGCGGGATTACCAGGGTCAAGGTCGCCGGCTAGGACAAATCGCGCATCGATCTCGCGCGACTTCAGGGCTCTGGCCGCTTCGGCGAATTCGACAACTCCCTTGTCACGAAGCATGCGCGCCGGCAACAAGACGACCGGGGTCCCTTCTGGCTCCGGTGAGATCGAGAACTGATCTAGGCGAACCCCGGACCCACGGATCATCACCGCCCGTGCTGGGTCAGTAATGCCCAGGTCCTCCAGCGTTCTTCGGTCATAGGCGTTCTGGAAAATGACTCGGCTCTTGGGGTGCCGCAGTGCTGCCCGATAAAGGCGGGTAGCAACCGCTTGCAACGCTCTATGCCGGAGCGACTCGCCGGCGAAGACATAGCCGAGGCCGGAAATGGCGCTGACGACAGCCGGGCAGCCCGCAACGCGTGCTACGAGGCCGCCGTAGACCACCGGTTTGATGGTGACGTGGTGAAGCAGGTCTAGGCGCAATTCCCGGTAGAGGTGGTAGAGCGCTCGAAGCGTCTTCAATTCCTCGAGCGGTTGAGTGCCCGAGCGACTCAGGGGGATCGGGTGGTGTTGGAGTGTTTGCTCCTCAATGCGATCGACAGCATCGGCCGGCTCGGGAGCCGTAGCGACGTGAACATCCCAGCCGGCATCCCGGGCAGCGAGGGCGATGGGAAGCCGGTGAGATAGAAAAAAAGAGGGGTTGTTGACAACGATGAGAACGCGAGGAGGGCTCACACTTTGCTCCGCTGCGCAGGAATCTTCGGTGAGGTGCCTGAAAGCTCTTTATTGCGCCTAGAAGCGCTGGCCACCCGCCCCGCCCCCCGCCAGCTCCTTTCAACAAGCCCGGATCTCAATAGCAACCCATCACCTCACGAAGCCGATTCACTGCGCTGTCATCGTCGTTTACCACATCTAAAATTCTGATGTCCGGCACATCATTATCCCCGAGAGCCACTTCGCTCAGCACCTCACTGACTTCCAGCTCCGCACAGTGTGCTTCGTGCATCGAGTCGAGGTTCCGGTCCACTGGACTGGACCCCTCACGCGCTTTTACTCGCTTTCGCACGGTTTCCAACCGCGCCGTTACGCGAACTACGACCCACTCTGAGACCGGGAGGCGCTGAAGGTGCTGCCGAAGGTGGATGCTCACCTCTTCACGGGGCCAATCCCCCTCGGTTCCGAACTTCGTGGACCACAGCGCCTGCGCGATCCCCTGATCCAGCACTAGGGCCTTAGTCCGAGTGCGCGCCGCCGAGCGGATCACGCAGTGAACAAAAACCCAGTTAAACAGAACTAGCCACCGTCGACGCCAGCTCATGGATGGATTGAGTCCAATCACCTTTCTGGCCCAGACTGCTGTAGCAAATGCCGCTGGTAAATGTCGCAGGAGTAGCCATACCTTCCGCCTGACTCGCTGCGTCCGGCCTCCTTGGCTGTACCAGTCCATCGGCCGTTCTATACCTGCCGGAACCGCTGTTCTCACAAGGTAGCTCTTTCCGACTCCGGGCACCCCGAAGAACTCCAGCACCTTCAGGCCGTTAGTCGGCGTCTCCCCGCTCAATGGCACGCCACCTCGGCCCAAATCGTCTCGGTTAACTGCTCGCGCATCACGTCGAACTCGCCCTCGTTGCAAAAACGAATCACCTTGTTGGCGATCGGCTTCACCGCCTGGTTTTCCCCAAACCGGCGCCGGATGTCTTCATCCGACTCTTTCTCTTCCTTGACCCGATCCCGGTTGCGCGCCAAGGCGCTCTCTAGGCTCACGGTCAAAACCACACAAACATCTGCCCGAGGCATCCGGGAATATGCCCACCGCTCGAACCGGCCCAACCCCTCTACCATCCTCTGGGGACTCGAGTTCCCCGGGGCAATCCGTGGTCCATCCATTTTGCCAAGCTCAGCCGACGGCCATCGATCCACCAAAACCAGACGCCCGCGACGCGCTGCGCGCACGGCGCGTTGGGCCGTCCGCAACCGTACCCATGCCAGAACGGACGCAGCTACGGCACGCGGAAAGCTCGTTGCCCGATTAGATGAAGCACGCCCAGCGCGTCCGTCACCCCCTCGCCGCCGACGAGCGACCAGACGGCGCGCGAACTCCAGGATGCGCCCTTGTGGCCGCCCCAATTGATACGGCTCTACCGTCACAAATCCGGAAAAGAACTCCCGCATCACGCGTAGCATCGTCGATTTTCCGGCGCCGTCAACGCCGCTGATCGCGATCACCAAGCCACCCCGCGGGAAAACCTTCTTTTGTTTCCAGAAAACCTTGTTGGCCGCCCGCATCAGGAAACTCACGACCCGCCGTGCTGACAACGTCCACCCCGCAACGCGCAGAAAAGGCCACAATGAGTGCCGAAGCCTTAAGGCCGCACCAACTGATGGAAGCCTGATCTTATCCCCGTACAGGTTGGCTTTTGTGAGATAGCAGGAAAGTTCAACAGGCCCGGCATCCGGGGTCCAGCCTTCGGGCCCGCCACAGGCCGCCCACTCATGCCGGTATGAAGCGAGTTCCCTGCGGTAAAGCCAACGGCTGCTTATCGACCCGCCTTTTAGCAGATGCCTCAGAGCGAACAAATATCTCTGCGCTTCACCGTTCAGGACCCAGATACCCGTGTTCCGGGAACGCTCCCGATTTGACAGCAGAAAGTCGTCCAGTGGGAGGATATATTCCTTGAGCCAGCTTTCCCCGGTAACAACCCGAAAATACACATGGAGGTGGTACAAACGCCCGTTACTACCTGCCCGAAATAAATGGCACACGGACGGGAATCGAGCAACTGGGTTCTCTAACTCCACCCAGCCCTCTTGCAATGCGACGGTCACGAAGGCCGCTCGGCGGTCCGGTTTAACGAAGACATCGAGATCTCCGTGGCCCTGCAGATAGGTCTCAAGCTCGTGATTATTTTTCCAGCTTACGTACGGGATACCGGCCTGATCCACCTTTGACAGCAGAGCCGAGATTTCCGTATCTTCCAGAATGGGTGACTGCACCGGCGGCGCAGCTTGGGTCTGATTCGATCCTTCTTCTAATGCCGTCACTGGGGCCTCCACTCCTCCTCAAGTATCCAAAGGTGAATGCTGCGACTCGAGTAAGCATATAATCCCCCTAAAGCAGCTATAGTCCATCGGGGGTGCGGTTCGTGACGCAACAGCTGGGTTTGTTATACGCCGAACGTTTGCCATATAAAAATAAGTTTTCGCTGCTGCGCGGTTAGGGGGGGGGGGGTTGAAGAAATACCAGGAC
>NZ_JAJNRD010000048.1:0-9116 GCF_022228055.1 Halorhodospira sp. 9621 | reverse complement strand
AACGCCGCCCTGCGGGTTGGTGACCGCCGCAGCGAGCAAGCCTGGACCCCTGTGCTCATCCACTGCGCGACGGCCGTCGATGCCGCCCGCCACCGCTTCATCCAAGCCCTCCGCCCGACGTGGGCCGATCTGGCGCGCCAGTGGCTCGGCCTGGAGAACCTGGAGCTGCGCTACTATCGGGGCGCTGCCGCCGAAGCCGCGTGGGAGGATGTCCTCGATGAGCAGCTCGAGCGCGACCGCACCGCCGGTTTCACCCACCGCGGCCCGCACCGGGCCGACCTGCTACTCAGCCGCGAGCGCATCCCTGCCGCCGACGCCCTTTCCCGGGGCCAGCAGAAGCTGCTGGTCGTCGCATTGCTGGTCGCCGAAGTTCAGCTCTGGGCACGCCAGGGTCTGGCGCCCCTGCTCCTGATCGATGATCTGCCTGCCGAACTCGATCCGGTGCACTTGCGCACGGTGCTGCACACCGTGACCGATCAGCCGACCCAGATCTTCCTGACCGCCATCGACGGCGACGCCCTCCCGGTCAATCTGCCCCCGGGCCACTGGTACGACGTACGCGAAGGCAGCCTGTCAGCGATGGTATAATGCCGTTTTACGGCCGGACCCCCGGTCCAGACGCACCCCTTGAGAGGCTGAATCATCGATGACCACGGAGATTACGCCGCAGTACGACTCCGAGAGCATTCAGGTGCTGCGCGGGCTCGATGCCGTCCGCAAGCGCCCGGGCATGTACATCGGCGATACGGACGACGGCACGGGCCTCCACCACATGGTCTTCGAGGTCCTCGACAACTCCATCGACGAGGCCCTCGCCGGACACTGCTCCGAGATCACCGTCACCCTCCACGCGGATCATTCCGTCACCGTGACCGACAACGGTCGCGGCATCCCGGTGGACACCCATGCTGAGGAGGGCGTCCCCGCGGCGCAGGTCATCATGACCGTGTTGCACGCCGGGGGTAAGTTCGATGACAACAGCTACAAGGTCTCCGGTGGCCTGCACGGCGTCGGTGTCTCGGTGGTGAACGCCCTCTCCGAGCGCCTGCGGCTGGTCATCGAGCGCGATGGCAAGGTCCACGTGCAGGAGTATGCCGACGGTGCTCCGGTCACCTCGCTCAAGGTCGTCGGGGAGACCGAGCAGACCGGTACGCGCATCACCTTCAAGCCCTCTGAGGCCGTCTTCACCGAGGTCCAGTACAACTACGACATCCTCGCCAAGCGCTTCCGGGAGCTCTCCTTCCTCAATCCCGGGGTGCGCATCGTCCTCAAGGACGAGCGGACCGAGAAAGAGGACGTCTTCGAGTACACCGGCGGCATCCGCGCCTTCGTGGAGCACCTCAACCGCAACAAGACCCCGCTGCACCCGACGGTGTTCTACGTCACCGCCTGGCGAGACGGTGTCGGCGTGGATGTGGCGATGCAGTGGAACGACTCCTACCAGGAGAATATCTTCTGTTTCACCAACAACATCCCGCAGCGCGACGGCGGCACCCACCTGGCCGGCTTCCGCGGGGCGTTGACTCGTACGGTGAACGGTTACCTGGAGACCGAGGGCTACCTGAAGAAGCTCAAGTCCACTCCGAGCGGCGAGGATGTCCGCGAGGGTCTGACCGCCGTGGTCTCGGTCAAGGCGCCGGATCCCAAGTTCTCCTCGCAGACCAAGGACAAGCTCGTCTCCTCCGAGGTGAAGGGGATTGTCGAATCCCTGCTCTCGGAGTCGCTGCAGACCTTCCTCGCCGAGCACCCGCCGGAGGCTCGCGCCATCGCCGAGCGGGTCATCCAGGCCAGCCGCGCCCGCGAAGCGGCGCGCAAGGCCCGCGAGATGACCCGGCGCAAGGACGCCCTGGACATCGCCGGTCTGCCCGGCAAGCTCGCCGACTGCCAGGAGCGCGACCCGGCCAAGTCGGAGATCTATCTAGTGGAGGGCGACTCCGCCGGCGGCTCTGCCAAACAGGGACGGGACCGGCGCACCCAGGCGATCCTGCCGCTCAAGGGCAAGATCCTCAACGTGGAGAAGGCGCGTTTTGACAAGATGCTCTCCTCCGCCGAGGTGGGCACCCTGATCACCGCGCTCGGCTGTGGCATCGGCCGTGATGACTTTGATCCGGATAAGCTGCGCTACCATCGGATCATCATCATGACCGACGCCGACGTGGACGGCTCGCACATCCGCACCCTGCTGCTGACCTTCTTCTATCGGCAGATGCGTGAGTTGGTCGAACGCGGCAACGTTTACATCGCCCAGCCCCCGCTGTACAAGATCAAGCGGGGTAAGCAGGAACACTACGTCAAGGATGAGCGCGAGCTGACCGATTACCTGCTGGAGCTGGCCCTTGACGGCGCCGCCCTCCACCCCGGCGGTGGTGCCCCGCCGATCACCGGCGAGGCCCTGGGTCGGCTGGCCCGTCGTTACTATGAGGCGATGGAGCTGATCGAGCACGTCTCACGGCGCTGGGATCCGGCCATCCTCGAGCAGATGACCACCTTGGCCCCGCGCGGCGAGGACGACATCACCGATGCCGCGGCCATGCAGGCGTGGTTCGAACAGCTGGTCGAGCGGGTGGAAGCCGCCACCGATGCCAGCATGCGTTATCGCGTGACGGTCCAGCGCGGCCCCGACGGGGGCTTCCAGGAAGCCGTCGTTACCCGGCGTCGCCACGGCCTGGATCAGGAGTACCGTTTTAACCCGCAGTTCTTCCTCTCGGCGGAGTACGAGACGCTGAAGGCCCTCGCCTCGCTGCTCGACGGGCTCCTGCACGAAGGCGCCGAGGTGCTCCGTGGCGAGCGGCGGAGACCGGTCGGCAGCCTCCGCGAGGCGGTGGATTGGCTCATGGAGGAGGCCAAGCGCGGGCAGACCATTCAGCGCTACAAGGGTCTGGGCGAGATGAATCCGGATCAGCTCTGGGAGACCACCATGAATCCGGAGACCCGCCGCCTCCTGCGGGTGACCATCGACGACGCGGTGGCCGCCGACGAGATCTTCACCACGCTGATGGGGGATCACGTGGAGCCGCGGCGCGACTTCATCGAGCGCAACGCACTGGCGGTCTCCAACCTCGACGTCTAATACCGCGGTCGTCCCCGGCGACCACGGCGGGGCGGGGGGGCCGGGGGGGGGGGGCCCCCCCCCCCCCCCCCGGGGGGGGGGGCCCCCGCCGGGGCGTTGCCGCCCCCGGCGCGGTTATCCGTCCGGGGGCCGGCCCTCCAGCTCCACCATCTGCCGCTCGATCCAGGCCTCGACCTCCGCAGTGATTTCCTCGGCGCTGCGGCCCTGGGTGGCCACAGGGGGACCGATGACAACCTCGATCCGCCCGCTGCGCCGCAGCGGGCTGTTACGGCCCCAGAACGAGCCGGCATTGTGCGCCACCGGCACCACCGGGACCCCGGCCCGGATGGCCAGCTCGGCACCGCCACTGCGGTAGCGGCCCTTCTGCCCTGGCGGGATCCGGGTTCCTTCCGGGAAGATAATGACCCAGCGCCCGCGCCGCAGCCGATCCGTGCCCTGTTCGATCACCTGTTGCCGTGCGGTGCCGCGGGCTTGGCGGTCGATGGCGATCGGCTCAAGCAGCCGCAGTCCCCAGCCGAAGAATGGGATGCGCAGCAATGACTCCTTGAGCACCCACGTCTGCGGCGAGAACCACTTCAGTAGGGCTAGCGTCTCCCACGCCGATTGGTGCTTGGCCATGACCACCGCGGCTCCCTCGGGGCGGTTCTCCAGTCCCTGCACCCGATAATCGAGGCTGCACAACCAGCGCGCCGACTCGATGACCACCAGCCCCCAGGCGCTAAGAAAGCGGTAGCGCGACCGGTAGCCGAGGGGATACGTAAGCAGCCCCAGCACGGTCCAGATCGGGGCGGTGACAGCCATCAAGGCCAGGTGTAGGCTGCTGCCCAGCCACTCGCGTGGAGTGCCGCCCTTGATTGTCATGGTTCCTCCTCCTCGAGCAGACGCGCCGCCGCTGCGGCCAGGTCGGCGTGGATCTCCGTCCCCGGCGGCAGCCCGCCCCGCGCCAACGTTTCCTCGCCCTTGCCGGTGCGTACCAAGATCGGTCGTGCGCCGACCGCGGCGGCGGCCTCCAGGTCCCGCGCCGAGTCGCCGATCACGGGTACGCCCTCGAGCCGCTCCTCCAGCCGTTCGGCCAGTTCGCGGTACAGTCCGGGGGCCGGCTTGCGACAGGTACACCCGTCCCCAGGACCGTGCGGGCAGTACGCCAGCGCGTCGATACAGCCGCCGGCTGCAGAGACGGCCTGCTCGAGCTTAGCGTGGATGGCTTCCAGGGTCGCTGCGTCGAACAGTCCCCGGGCCAGACCGGACTGGTTCGTAGCGATGGCCACCCGCCAGCCGGCCCGGCTGAGCCGGGCCATGGCCTCGATGCTGCCGGGGATCGGTACCCACTCCTGCGGGGTCCGGATGAAGGCCTCGGAGTCGCGATTGATGACACCGTCCCGATCCAGGATGAGCCACGGCATAACGGCGGCTTCAGCCCGGCAGGTGGGAGAGGTCGGCCACCGCGCGGAAGGCGTGCCGGACGGCCCCGAGGAGCTCCAGCCGGCGCTGGCGCACCGCTTCGTCGTCGGCCATCACCATGACATCAGTGAAGAATCGGTCGACGGGCTCGTGCAGGCCTGCCAGAGCGGTGAGCGCTGCGCCGTAATCGGCCGCTTCGATGCATGGCTGAGCCTCCGCCCACGCCCCCCGCAGGGCCTCGGCCAGTGCCTGTTCGGCCGGCTCATCGCCGGCGGCCACGGCCTCCGGCCGCGTTTGAGGATCGAGTCCGGCACGGCGCAGGATATTGCCGATGCGCTTGTTCGCCTCGCCCAGGGTCTGTGCTTCGGCGCGCTCGCGGAACGCCGAACAGGCCGCCAGGCGGCGGTGGAAATCCAGAGGCGAAGCCGGTTCGACGGCGGCCACCGCCTCGAACACCTCGGCGGCGTAGCCCCGCTCGGCGTAGTAGCCCCGGAGCCGCTCGTGACAGAAGCCAGCGACCTGTTCGGCGATGCCGTCGGTCGCCACCCCGCACTCGTCGGCGATCATCCCGGCGGCGGTGTCCAGCAGCTCGCGCAGCGAGAGGTCATGGCCGCCCTCGATCAGGCAGCGGAGCAGGCCGATGGCCGCCCGGCGCAAGCCGAAGGGATCTTTGTCCGCCGAGGGCGGGCCGTCGGCGGCGAAGATGCCGACTAGGGTATCGATGCGGTCGGCGATGCTGACAGCCTGCCCCTCCGGCGTGTGAGGCAGGGCATCACCGGCAAAGGCCGGCCGATAGTGGGCGCCGATGGCCGCCGCCACGGCCTCGCCCTCGCCGTCGGCCCGCGCGTAGTGGCCACCCATGATCCCCTGCAGCTCAGGGAACTCGTCGACCATCTCGGTGACGAGATCGCACTTGGCCAGCAGCCCGGCGCGGCCTGCCGCATCGGCATCCGCACCGATCTGCCCGGTGACCCGCTCCGCCAGACGGCTGATTCGCTCGCTGCGTGCGCGCAGATCGCCCAGGCGGCGGTGGAAGACTACGTGCTGCAGCTGCTCGAGCCGCTCGCCCAGGGGCAGGCGCCGGTCCTGCCGCCAGAAGAACTCGGCGTCCGCCAGGCGGGGCCGGATCACCCGTTCATTGCCGTGGCGGACCTGCTGCGGGTCGCGGCTGTCGATGTTGGCCACCGTGATGAAGCTTGCCAGCAGTCGGCCCTCGGCACCGCGCACCGGGAAGCAACGTTGGTGTCCCTGCATGCTGGAGATAAGGGCCTCTTCGGGCATCGCCAAGAAGCGTTGGTCGAAGTCGCCGGAGAGTGCCACCGGCCACTCCACAAGGCCCGTCACCTCGTCGAGTAGCGCCTCGTCACCCACCGGTGTGCCGCCGGCACGCTCGGCCTCCTGGCGCACACCCGCCTCGACGCGACGCCGACGATCGGCGAAGTCCGCCACGACCCGTCCTTGCTCCTCGAGCAATTGCTCGTAGACGCCGGGCTCGGGGAGGTCGATCCCGCTGCGACCCCGGCCGTGGAAGCGGTGGCCATATGTGGTCCGCCCGGTGGGAATGCCGAGAATGCTACCGGGGATCACCGCCTCGCCGAGCAGCGCCACCGTCCAGTGGATGGGCCGTACGAACTCGACCTCGCCGCTGCCCCAGCGCATGCGCTTGGGAATCGGCAGTCTTCCGAGCGCGGTCTCCACCAGCCCGGGGATGATCGCCTCGGCGGCCTCGCCCGGTTGGACCCCGCGCCAGACCAGTCGTGGGCCCTTGTCGGTGTCAACGCTCTCCAGGTCTTCGACGCTGACGCCGCAGGAGCGCGCAAACCCCTCTGCAGCCTTGGTGGGATTGCCATCGGCATCTTGGGCGGCGTCAAGCCGGGGCCCGAGCCGCTCGATCCGTTCATCGGCCTGGCGGGTGTCCACGGCCTCAATGCGCACCGCCAGTCGCCGCGGGGTGGCGAACGCCTGCACCCCCTGCGGCTGCAGGCGCTGCTCCTCCAGGGCGCCGGCGAGGTCATCCCGGAAGGCGGTCATCAGCCGCTGCAGGGCCTTCGGCGGCAGCTCCTCGGTACCGATTTCGATGAGCAGGGGGCGGCGTTCAGCCATGGGTGGACTCCTTATCCTGCAGCAGCGGAAAGCCAAGCTCCTCGCGCGACTGGTAGTAGCCCTGCGCCACGGTGCGGGCCAGATTGCGCACCCGCAGGATGTAGCCCTGGCGCTCGGTGACCGAGATGGCGCCCCGTGCGTCGAGCAGGTTGAAGGTGTGCGAGGCCTTCAGGACCTGCTCGTAGGCCGGCAGCGGCAGCCCTACCTCGACCAGGCGTTGGCACTCCTGTTCCTGGTGCCGAAAGGCCTCGAGCAGCGCCTCCACGGGGGCCTGCTCGAAGTTGTATGCCGACTGCTCGCGCTCGTTCTGCAGGAAGACGTCGCCGTAGGTGACCGGCCCCGCATCGGTGTGCGTCCAAATCAGGTCGTAGACGCTCTCCACGTTCTGCAGATACATGGCGATGCGCTCGAGCCCGTAGGTGATCTCGCCCATCACTGGCCGGCAGTCGAGTCCGCCCACCTGTTGGAAATAGGTGAACTGGGTGATCTCCATGCCGTTGAGCCAGACCTCCCAGCCCAGGCCCCAGGCCCCGAGGGTCGGTGACTCCCAGTCGTCCTCGACGAAGCGGATGTCGTGGATCTGCGGGTCGATGCCGAGCTGCTCCAGCGAGCCGAGGTAGCGCTCCTGAAAATCTGCCGGCGACGGCTTAAGAACCACCTGGAACTGGTAGTAATGCTGCAGGCGGTTGGGGTTGTCACCGTAGCGCCCGTCCGTAGGCCGGCGTGACGGCTGGACGTAGGCGGCGTGCCAGGGCTCGGGGCCCACCGCGCGCAGGAAGGTCGCCGGGTGGAAGGTCCCCGCGCCCACTTCCATATCCAGTGGCTGCAGTACCACGCAGCCCTGTCGGGCCCAGTACTGCTGCAGGTTGAGGATGAGTTCCTGAAAATCCCGCGGTAGCTCGGCCAAGCTCGCCTCCGTTGATCCCGTCGGCTCAGTGCGCAGTAGCGGCGCAGTATAGCGATCCGGTCCGGGCACTTGCACGGGCTCAACGACCGTTTTGGTAGAATTCTCCCTCCACTCCGATACAGTTGCGTGTCATGCCCGAGCAACCGAAAGCCGTCGCGCTCATCTCCGGGGGTCTCGATTCCATGCTGGCCGCCCGCGTGGTCCAGGACCAGGGTGTCCACGTGGAGGGGATCAATTTCTACACCGGCTTCTGCGTCGAGGGCCACACCCACGCCATTCGCAGCAAGGATCAGCAACGGCCCAAGCGCAACAACGCCCTGTGGGTGGCCGAGCAGCTGGGTATGCCGCTACACATCGTCGATGTCATCGAGGAGTACAAGGAGGTCCTCACCAACCCCCGCTACGGCTACGGCGCTAATCTCAATCCTTGCCTGGACTGCAAGGTGTTCATGGTGCGCAAGGCCCGCGAGTGGATCGAGGCCAACGGCTTCGATTTCATCGTCACCGGCGAGGTGATCGGCCAGCGGCCCAAGTCCCAGACCCGGGACAAGCTGCCGGTGATCACCCGGGATGCCGAGGTCGAGGACCTGCTCCTGCGTCCGCTCTCGGCGAAGCTTCTGGAGCCGACGCGGCCCGAGCGCGAGGGCTGGGTGGATCGTGAGCGCCTCCACGACCTGCATGGCCGCTCGCGCAAGCCCCAGTTCGCGCTGGCGCGCAGCCTGGGCATCGAGGCCTGGGCGCAGCCCGCCGGCGGCTGCTGTTTTCTGACCGATGCCAGCTACTCGGCCAAGCTGGCCGATCTTTGGCAGGCGCGCGGTTCCCGTGAGTACGACCTGGACGACATCATGCTACTCAAGGTGGGCCGTCATCTGCGCCCGCGCGAGCACTTCAAGCTCATCATCGCCCGTGAGGCCGGTGAGACCCGCTTTCTGCAGGGCTACAAGCGCCGCTATCCGCACCTGCGCACGATCAGCCACGGCGGTCCGGTGGCGTTGATCGACGGCACCTGGGACGAGCACGACCTGGAGCTGGCGGCACGGTTGGTGGCTCGTTACTCTTCCGGGCGGAATGCCGAACGAGTCGATCTGGAACTCGAGGATACCGAGGGCAACGTGCAATCGCTCGCCGTGCCTCCGATGGCGCCGGAGAATGTTCCCGACGCGTGGTACGTGGGAGGCGATCATGGCGACGGATAACGAGCTCGACTGCCGCCATCTGCTTTGCCCGCTGCCGGTGATCCGCACCCAGGCCCAGGTGGCACGATTGGTCGCCGGCGATGAGCTGGAGGTGGTGGTCACCGACCCTGGTGCCCTCGAGGACATCCCGGCCTGGTGCCGGGTCCACGGTCATGAGGTCATCGCCACCGAGCCCAGCGGCGATGAGCACCGGATCCGCATCCGGGTCGGTGGGGCGTGAAGCCCATGCCGGCCGTAGCACCACGCCACAGGTGCGTCGGGGCGCGAAATGCCCCACAATAAGGCGCGGCTGCGGGGTTGATGCACCCTCCGGGCGCACGCCCCGCCCCATTGTTTCCCACGCAGAGGCTGTGAGCTTATGGCGCGTACCGGAGAAGATGTCCTCAAGCTGATCGAGGACGAAGACGTCAAATTCGTCGACCTTCGCTTTACCGACACT
>NZ_JAJNRD010000047.1:0-9200 GCF_022228055.1 Halorhodospira sp. 9621 | reverse complement strand
CGCAAGGTTTCGGACCCCAGGATAACAAACCCCGGTGATCCAAGGCGCCCTCAAGGGCCGATAACCCGCGGTTGATCAGTGCGTTGCGAGTTTTTCGCGACCGACCAAATGTAATTTCATTTATAGATGGCAAATAGCGCACCCATCGGCATCTTCTCCTGAGGGTACGTCGTAGCGTTTTTTCAAGACCTCTACGGCATCGAGGGATTGCCCTTCCCTCCATGTGAATTGCTTGCCGTTTTTGACGCGTTCATAACGCTTCGCTTTCTCGAAAAGCACCGGATGACGTTCCCTCAACCCCTGCCATTCTCCAATCTGTTGGTAGAAGCAGAAGTAACAACCAGACCGTGACCGCCACTCATAGTATTCCGGTAAACCAAGCCCAGCTTCTTCTAGTAGGCGCTTAACGTCGGTCAGACCAATGCCGTGCTCCTTAAAGGGGTAAACAGGCAAGATGTTTGGTTTGTCGGAAAAGACAGGTGGCTTGCTCCCTTGCTGCTGGTACCCGGCGCGGTTCTCATCCCCGCGGATGCCGATGTAACTGTAGGCAGTTGATGACCCAACGTATCGCTCGAAGGGTCGGATCTTCAGCACACGTGTGCACCACCGCGCCTGCGGGTTTGGCAGGTAACCACCATAGGCCTCATCGAGCCAGAAGTCGAAGGGTGTGCGGTTGCCCTTTTCCTCTACACCTAGTTCATCTAGGGCTGTGAGCCTAACAATCTCTTGGCCAAGCACGGCCTCAAGTCGGTCGAAATACTCGAGTGTCTCCGGGAGTTCCGCCCCGGTATCACAAAAGACATACTCAATCGGCAAATCCGGATATTGTTGGCGCATAAAGATCGCCAATGCAGTGGAGTCTTTGCCCCCAGAGAGGCTCACAATGTGGCGGGTCTCCCCATCGCTAGCCGTGCTGAGCGCTTCTTCCAGGTTCGCCATGACTTTCGGTCCTCAGCTCATGAAGTATTTCTTGGAGGCGTTGGGCGGCGGCTTCTGAGCCAACCGCCTGGATCAGCCTACTCATGTACGTCTTAAGCCTCCGCTCAACTAGGCTCGCCGAGACCCCGCCGTATTGATCTGCATCGGCGAGGGCAGCCCCCTCAATCCGGCTTGTCACAGAACTCACCTCGTTACGGAACCGCTGCAGGTCGGCGTCGTCCCAACGCTTTGGCTGTCGACCAACCAGTAGAGCGGCCACAGCATCAATGAATGCCTCGTCGGTCTGGTAGAAGTCCAGGTTCAAGTTAAGTACGTTCCTTGGGACGCCGCCAAGGCGCTCTCCCACGCTGTCGGGGAGCATGTCACGCCAGTACGCGAATCGCTCTCGCACAGACCCGGCCGGCGCCTCGGGTCCGAGCTGCAAGCAGTCATCTAGACTCATTAATGCTTGTTGGCGGTAACGGGTAAGCACGTTCTCGAGCTCCGCCTTGGCGTCCATCACCCAGTGCTGAACAGTTTCCAACTCATTGGATTCGGCAAGCTGCGGGAACCGCCGGAAGAAGAGCTCCAAAGGGCTGAATGGTGAACGTACGATGGCCTGCAGCGCGCGTCCACGCGCCTCGATCACACGCGTATCCCGGGCGCCTGGTGGCAGTTTCATTCGCCACGCTTCAAAGGCATCGAACGCCTTCCGCATCAGGTCGCCGCTGTTGCGAGTGCTGTTGGGTCGCTTCGCCGAGAACGTGTAAGTCAGTGCTTCGAGGTAGGCACGAGCCCTTTCATTGAGTTCAAAGACGGTCAGCGCATAACGGTCTGGGCGATTGCAGATGTCCTCGATAACACTCGGGACTAGATCATCTAGGTACTTGCCTTTTTCATCTGTTATGGCGAGCGTCGACTGAAAAGCCCTTAGCGCGGCTGCGAAGAAAATCGGGATAACGCCACGACGCAGGCCGATCGGCGGCTCAATGAGCTGCTGGAAAAAGGCATCAAGGTCTTTGGGCTCGTCGGTGGGCTTGGTCACAAGGTCTTGGAATTGCGCCCAGACCGCTTGCAGGTTCGGATCGATGAGTTCTTCGGGCTTGGCGTAGCGAAACCCTGCACCATCGTCCGTGGGCCGGTACAAGCCCGTTCGGTCGAGCACAGTACGGAACACGGAGGCGTCTGCGTTCTCTCCCTGGATGCCCAGCCGTTCTTGACCATGCCGCTCCAAGATGCCCATCACAACTTTCTTGCGTGCATTGACCAACGGCGCCGAGAGGCGATGGCGCACGATCATTTCATTGTTGATCTTCGGTGTCGCGTGAAAGACCTCATCGCAGATATCGCTGAGGCAGGCGAGTAAGGTCGCAACATCTTCAAGATCAAGCGCCTCGCCACTTCGATACCAGATCGTTGAGTCTCCCGGCTGCGTCAACAAGGCAACCTGCGCATGCATGTGCGCTTGCGCCTCGTCGAGCATTTGCTGCAGCTCTTTCTCGACTAGAGGATCTTCGGCGAGTAGTGACTCGTCCGCAGCGAGGCGCTCGAGGGCCCTGACCTCCGCAGCGGCGCTGTGAAAGTCACCGACAGACACCGGCACGACAACGACCAAACGCTCGACCTCACAACGCTTCGCCACATCGACGGCGATCTGCCGCTCGCTTTCGTCACGCGGGACGAGGTAGACGATTTGCCCATCCTCTCCAGGTGCGAGCAACCGCTCTCCGCTTTCAAGCCGCTCCTTGAAGGCGTCCACGCTTGAAAACGTTCCGGAGAAGTAGCGGCGGACACCGTAGTCATCGTTATGGCGTACAGGACGAAACGGCGCCGGCCGGAAGTCGGCATTCAGTTGCCCGACCAGATCAAAATCCGTTCCTTGGCGGGCAATCTCTTCATCGAGTCGCGCACGCAGGTCGATATCCGTTCCATGCCACAGGGATACTTGATCACTGCGTCGACGGTGGAGCAGAAGCTTGCGCTCGAGGAGCTTGTCGATGAGACGCGACGCGGCATTGCCGCCGCCCAACGCGTACTCCAGTAAGTCACGTGTGACGCGCTGCCGGGTGCCGGATAAGCCAAGCTCGAGCACGCTTGCAATCTTGAGTGCCCGGGCTTCGTCGTCATCGTCCGCCTTGGCCAATGCGCTTTCGGTTTCAAGCCACTTGCGATACGTGCCCCCAAGCGACGTATCCGCTTGCATTGCGCCCGCGAAGTAGTCGTACACCTGGTCTGCCGTTACCGGCCGCGTGAGATCGGCATTTAGTAGGAAACCGAAAAGCGTGCGCTCGTGCTGCGCAACGCGAGCGGCGAGCTGGGGCAGGACATACAGCGTTGCCGGCTCGAGCGGGTCTGCAAGGCGCAAGAGCTCCGAAAGCTCGGAGCCGAAATCTTCAAAAAGGCCAACTGCGCTCGCCCGTTGCGCTTCAGTGCCATCCCATCCGAACAGGTCGTGCGACGGACGATTGCTCGACACCACCTTACCGACAAGCCAATACACTTCCCGGCTGTCATCCACGTACTGAATCGGCTCGAAACGGCCTTCAATCTTACGCCACTCCGAAAGCGCGGACTGACTGAGTCCTGACGCATACTGGAGCAGCCCTTGATGCATGATCGGTCCGAACGTCACAGGGAGCTTCTGTTGCCTCGCCGCGTATTCAGCAAGCGTCTGGATCTCAGCGAGCCGATCGGGTCGCCCAGAGCGCACGAGCTGCTCGACGTGCCTGCCAAACTCATCCCACACGATGGCGACACGGTCCACCTGCGTCTTGGCTTTACGGGTGCTGGCCATCTCGACCAGGCGGTCCAGGACTGTGATCGCCCCCTCGATCCCGGTTGCATCCAGGGATTCGATCGCCTGCGCCCGCGAGGTTAGACCGAGACGCCGCAGCGACGCCGTCGCAGCTCGCGCCACGGCGTCGCCGAGATCGTCGCACGCCCCCTCGAGGGCAATGACCACGCCATGCGCATTATTTTCGTGCACGCGGCGCTCGGCAAACTCGGCAAGCTCGGGACTCACGCCTTTGAGGCGCTTATGGATGATATCGAGGACACGAGCGCCGCTCTTCCGATTCTCCAAGAGGTGGAGAAGGTACGTCGCCCCCAGTGATTTCCCGGAGCCATAAGGCGCGATCACGAAGAGTGCACGATGGTCCGTTTGGCCGCTAAGTCCCTCGAGGAAGCGCACGGCTTTGGCTGTCGGCTCATAGTGCGCGATGCGCTCAGGCACATCCGCGTCATACTGCAGGTTGATCGCCCGGAGAAATGGGTGTTCAGCAGTCATGTTGGTATCGCTCTTAAGCTGCAGTACTGAGTGCGCCGACGCGTGCATAGTAAGACTTGAGCCATTCGACGGGCTCGAGCGGATCGAGTTGGATGCGCCGCTCGCCCGCGGAGCCGACAACGCGCACGCTGGACAATAGCTCTTCCGCTTGCTCGATCCAGTCCAAAAAACCGTTGAGGCTGAGCTGAAAGGCTCGTCCAGGGCCGCCATCGTAAAAACACGCTTCACGGAGCGGCAGACTAGCCTCCTTGGCTCCGGACTGTGCGAACGCATACCCGATGAGCTCCGGCGGCAACTCGACAATGTTCGGCTCATTGCGCCGGTACACGTTGGAGTCACGGAACAACGTCAGCAGCCCGAGCCGCCGAAGAGGCGAGTCTGATGCGTCCTCTGGATCAGCCAACTCGCTGGGAATCGGCGTCGCGTAGCATGAGAGCAGGCAGGCGACATCGCGTTGCAGCGTCTTCGGTGCCGGTGAGCGTCGCTCGTGACGCTGCACGTACCGCTCAAAGGCTGCGGACGCAGTCAGGCGGTCAAAGCGCTGCTCCGTAAATCGGTTGAAAAACCAATTCCACGCTTTGGCATAACCGCCGTGGTTGAGCATGTTGACGTGTAACGCCGCCCAGGTGCCGAGCTGGAGGCAGTAGCGATCAGATTTATAAACCGCTTCACCAAAACGCGTGAGGGTTAACTGCTTCCGCTTGGGAGTCCGATCTGAAGGCTCAGTAATCGCGAGGCCAGTGGCAAGCAGCCAGAACCGAATGGACTTGGCCATATTGCGTCCAACACCGAGCTCGTCGGCAACATAGGGCTGATTGAATCCTTCAGGGTCACCAGCGATCAGCGATAATCCTTTATAAATCCAGCCCTCCCGAACCGGGAACGTCTCGTGCCCCCCAAATCTCATGCGAACAGCCTCCTCAGTCGGTTCGCGACAGTGACCACCATTCCAGCCGCCTCCACCATCTCGTCTTCAGTGTTCAGCACCCCCGTGGAGAAGCGAACACTTTCATAGGCCTCGGGCTCGGATAGACCCATGGCACGCAACACGTAAGACGGCTCAGGCTTTTGGTTCGTACATGCCGAGCTCTGTGAGCAGCAAATCCCTTCGCGATCGAGACGCGCCATGAGAGCCTGGCCATCGATGCCGGTGAATCGGATGTTAGTCGTATTACAAACCCGCGCATCTTGGGCGCCATTCACTTCAGCCCATGGGCATTCCTCGAGAACACGGCGCTCGAACACATTACGCAGACGGCGCATGTGTTCTATTGCTCCAGGCAAGTCCCGCAACCTCTCCCACGCTGCCGCCCCGAAACCGGCAATACCTACGAGGTTTTCTGTGCCTGGATGGAGGCCTTGCTCCTGGGTACCACCGAAGCGCAGAGGGCAAATCATTTTCGGATCACGGGCATAGAGGGCACCAACGCCACGAACCCCATTGATCTTGTGCGCCGTGAATGTGAGAAAATCTGGCGCAACGCGGGTCAAGTCGGCATCAAGCTTGCCAATGGCTTGCGCAGCATCGATGTGCACGCGCGCGCCGTGCCGGCGGGCGACAGCGACCAACTCGTCGACCGGTTGTATGACACCCGTCTCGTTGTTGACCCACTGCACTGATAGCGCAGGGCGATCTACGTCCCGGAGAGCCGCCTCAATGTCATCGACATCAACGCGCCCATCCGTCCCTACCCGGGCTTTGACGACATCTAAGCCGCGGGCCGCGAGATACTCCGCATGCTGAAGGACCGACGAATGCTCAAGGGGTGAGGTGACGAGTCGCCACAGCCCCTGCGAGGTAAGCGAATGAAGAGCAAGATTGTTCGCCTCGGTCCCTGACCCGGTAAAGACTAGCTGTGTCGGTTCGCAGCCAAGCAGCTCTGCTACATTACAGCGTGCGTCATGGAGGAGTGTCCGGGCCGCATCGCCCGCACTATGTGCGCTCGACGGGTTCCCGTAGCGGGGAGTCAGCGCCGCTGTCGCCGCTTCTACCGCGGCCCGGGAAGGGGTGGTTGTCGCATTGTTATCAAGGTTGATCACCTTTGCTACCCCCGTATTGCCCATGGGCAGTCTATCTCTCTGGACGACGTACTCCAACCCCATCCAGCGATTACAGCAAGCCGGGTGTCCGTATCGTTGATATGAAGGGCTCGTAGTCTTGTTGGCTGATATGAGGGGGAGCGTACAGGAAGAGTGCGACAGTCCATGTCGCGTTCCGCCGGAGATCCGGTAGGGAAAAGAACGGGGCGCTGTGTGGCGCGCTACCCGACCTCTTATGTCATCCTTGATCGGAGAAAGCAAAGGCTGCACTGATTAATGACCGACAATCCAGCGCAACACACTAAACAAAAAAAATATTTCAGCCACACGCCCAGAAATCAGCGCCATCAGCATACGGGCAAGCGCGTGGGTGGTTCCGTCTACTATCACCGAAGCGCCGTGAAGCTGCTCGAATCCTCATGGCGCGACCTTGTTGCTCGTGCGGAAGAGTGCGCAGGGTACCCGGCGTGGAACGTTGTTCGCCTCGGGCGCGACTCCGACGATCTCTCTTTGCTGCACTATCCGCATTTTGATGAAGAACCCATTCCTGCGTTAGCAGCCAGCGTGCGAGTTCGAATCAGCGCAGGTCGCCACGAGCGTCGCGAGTACGCCTCCGATGGCAATCCGCCGGTGCTCCACAGAAAGGAGCTACTGCTGCCACCCGACCACCCGGAGCGCCCGGCTTGCCAAGAAGTCACCGAGGCACTGGAAGAGGCTCAGTTGCTGACGCCCGCATCGTCCATAGGGCGACAGCAACAGTGGGAAGAGCGCCTCCGAAGCCGGGGGTACACCCTCGACGGCTGGCAGCTCAAACGTACCAACCCTGATACCGGCGAGGAGACCGGAACCGCCGAGCCATCAACCGTCAGCGGCGAACCTCCAACCGTCGCCCGCCATAAGACAGCCATCCGCAGGTCCGCGTTATCGACGCCCATGCAGGCGCTTGCGCGCCATGGCTACCTGGACGGGAACCACAGCATTTTCGATTACGGGTGCGGCCAAGGCGATGATCTCACCGTTCTCGCGCAAAACGGAATCTCGGCCCAGGGTTGGGACCCCCACTACCGCCCGGACGCAGAGATGCGGCCTGCCTCCGTCGTCAATCTCGGTTTTGTCATCAATGTCATCGAAGAACCAAGTGAGCGCACCAAGGCGTTGAAGAACGCCTTCGCCTATGCCGAGGAACTCCTCGTCGTCGCGGCAATGCTTGGCTCTGCCGAACCCCAGAGCGCCCAGCCCTGGCGCGACGGCGTACTGACCCGCCGCGGCACCTTCCAGAAATACTTTTCCCAAGAGGAGCTGCGGCACTACCTGCAAACCGCCCTCGACAGGACAGCCATTCCCGTTGGCCCAGGCGTTTTCTTTGTTTTCCGCGATCCTGATGACGCAGAGCTCTTCATGGAGCGACGCTCCATCCGCCGAACACCACACCGTCTGCTGCTTGAACGCGCTCCGATGCCGGAGCGGGCTGAGGCGGCGCAGCGATTCTTTGAGACGCACCAAGAGACTCTCGACGCCCTGTGGCATCGGTACTTACAGCTCGGGCGACGCCCTGACCCCGATGAGGTACCGAACCTCACGGCCGTCGAGGCTGCTTGTGGCAGCTTGAAGCGGGGCTACCGCTTTCTCGAGCGTTTCCATGGGGCGGAGGCCATACAGAATGCGGCAGCCGTTCGTCATGACGAGTTGTGTGTGTTTCTCGCACAGGAATACTTTACACAGCGTCGGCGAATGGCGGACTACTCAGCATCACTCCAACGTGACATACGAACCTTTTTCGGATCACTCGGTGCGGCGCGAAAAGAAGCTGAGCGGCTCCTATACGCAAGCGCCGATCCCGTCGAACTTCGTAGCGCTTGTTACGGCGCGGCCCAAAACGGCGTGGGCGTCATCGAGGAAGAGCGGGCGTTTTTCTTTCAAGCGGAGCGGTTGTCAGAGCTGCCGGCAGTGGTTCAAACGTACGTCGCGTGCGCCTCGCATCTGTACGGCGATGTTGCCGCTTATGATCTGATCAAGGTCCACCTCGAGTCCGGCAAACTCACCCTTCTGCGCTATGACGACTTCCACGGGAAGCCCCTTCCTCTACTTATGGAGCGAATCAAGATCAGCCTGCGCAAGCAGACGGTTCAGGTTTTCACCTACGGCGAGGACTATACCCCACCGTACCTGTACATGAAGTCGAGATTCCTCTCTGAGGAGGATCCTGGTTTTGAGCAGCAGAGGGACTTCGACATGATGCTGGCCGAGCTATCGACGCTCGACTTTGAGGGGCTTGGCCCAACAAGGGAGGTGTTCGAGGAAGAACTCCAGAGACGCTGGGTGCAGATTGGCGACTTCACACTTGAACCGATCCCGGAGTCACCTCCCCTCGAGCATCGCTGTGGCGAACATCTGACGTTTGGCGACTTGTGTTCAGCGGGGGAGACGGTGAACGAGCTCGGCGTCACAAACGCTCCGAAGGAGCCAGCGACGTATGCCGCCCTTGCCGCACTGATCAGAGATGTCCTTGACCCTGTTATGGACTATTTCGGCGGCATTGAGCTGACGTACGGATTCGCTGGGCCCGAAGTCAGCCGGGCTGTTCCGGCCAACAATGCCCCTGAGCTCGACCAACATGCGAGCTACGAGCGCAACCGACGGGGCAATCGGATCTGCGCTAGAGGTGGTGCGGCTGTCGACTTCCTTGTTCCAGATGAGAGCATGGCCGAAGTGGCTGTATGGATCGCTGAGAACCTACCTTTTGACCGCATGTACTTTTATGGCGACTGTCGGCCTCTTCATGTAAGCCTGAGCCCGGAATGTGCCCGTGAGATTGTAAGAATGGAAACAAACACTTCGGGGCGACGGGTCCCGAAGCGCATCTCAAGGGTTAGGAGTTTGCTAGAATGACTTACGTGGGCCCTAAAGGGCTCGCAAGGCGCTGATCTGGCGCGGGTTAAGCCTAGAGCCGAATCGT
>NZ_JAJNRD010000046.1:0-9319 GCF_022228055.1 Halorhodospira sp. 9621 | reverse complement strand
GCCCCCCATGCGGCGGAACAGGGTGGCATCCCGCTGGCCGCTGGAGGGGTCTGCCATGGCTAGTGTGCGAGTGCGATCCGATGGGTGCCTGTTCTTCGACTTCCGCTACAAGGGGGAGCGGTGCCGCGAGTACACCCGGCTCAAAGACAACCGCGCCAACCGTAAGCGGCTGGAGCAGGTCCTGCGCAAGATCGAGGCGGAGATCGAGTTGGGGACGTTCGACTACGCGTCTTACTTCCCAAACAGCCCCCGCGCTAAGAAGTTCGCGGCAACTTCCCAGGGGGGCACGCCAACGAGCCAGGAGGTCTCCGCTACGGCGGTGGGCGTGGGGGGTGGAGACGGTACGCCGACCTTCTCGGCCTTCGTAGAGGAGTGGTTGCAGCAGTACGAGGTGACCTGGAAGCCGTCCTACCAGGGCAAGATCCGGGACATCCTCAACAAGCACCTGCTGCCGAACTTCGGGAAGAAGAGGGTCGGCGACTTCACGAAGGCCGAAATCCTCGACTATCGCGCCAAGCTCGCCAAAGCACCGAGCGATAGCCAGAGGGCCCTGTCGCCGAGTCGCGTGAATCAGATCCTCGCGCTCTTGCGACAGATCCTTGCCGAAGCCGCCGACCGCTACAACGTTACCAATCCGGCGGATGCGGTCAAGCCGCTGCGTCAGGGGCGCACCGAGATCGATCCGCTCTCGCTCGAGGAGGTGAAGACCTTTCTCGACACGGTGGAGCCGGCCTACCGGGAGTACTTCCTGGTGCGCTTTTTCACCGGCATGCGGACCTCGGAGATCGATGGCTTGCGCTGGCGCTACGTCGATCTGCAGAACCGGCAGATCCAGGTCCGCGAGACGCTGGTCAAGGGGCGGCATGCCCAATCGACCAAGACCACGGCTTCGCAGCGCTTTATCGACATGAGCAGCCAGGTCGAGGCCGCCCTGCGCAAGCAGTACCAGCGCACCGGCGGTGACGAGGGGGCGTTCGTGTTCCAGTCCCCGAAGGGCGGGCCGATCCAGTACAACAACCTCTCCAACCGCATCTGGTATCCGACGCTCGAGGCCGCGGGGTTGCGCCGGCGACGGCCGTATCAGACCCGTCACACTGCGGCCACGCTCTGGCTCGCCTCGGGCGAGTCCCCGGAGTGGATCGCCCGGCAGATGGGGCACAGCGACACGAAGATGCTCTTCACCGTGTACTCGCGCTACGTGCCGAACCTGACCCGGCGCGACGGCTCGGCCATCGAGCGGTTGCTTGCCGCACAGCTCGGGCCGGCCGAGATGGCCGGTGTGTTCTCCGGAGGTGACGACGAGCAGGAGCAGGGCTGATGCGAATGACTCAACTCAAGGGTCCAGGGTACGAGGCGTACGTGGTTCCGGCGCCGGTGGAAGAGATGGCGCAGGTCCTGCTCGGTGCATTCGCGAGTGAGGATCCGCAGCGACTTCGTGCGGTGGTGGGGGCGAGGCAAGGGCAGCCGCTTGAGGCTGCCCTTGAAGACTGGTTGCTCCGGCAGCTGGATTTGGAAGACCGGGCGGTTGCGGAGGCGCTCTTCCGTGTCTTCGTGGACCGGCTTCAGCGCCGGGTGGAGGCTGCGGCATGACGCTGATTCGCTTGGTCCCTGAAGAGCCGTTCTCCTGTTGGAGCGGTGTCTACGGAGTTGCCCGGGTGCAGCGCCGGCAAGCCCTGCCCGGCCTCTACGCCCTGGAGCTGGAAGACTGTTCCGGCTCCCGGGAGGTCCTCTACCGGGCGCCGATGGACGAATCGGGGGCTCCGCGTCCGCCTGGGGAAGGGGGCGTGGTGCGCGTCACGGTGACCCGAGCGCAAACAGCCAAAGGCCGCTGGTATTACCGTGTGGATGCGCTCGAGCCGACCGGCGTGGACTCGACGCTCCGGCTGCTTCCCCATCGGCTCTGCCCGGTGCCGGGGGTGCTCGAGCGCCTCTACCGCTTGATGGACGAGGCCATCACTCGCCCGGCCCTGCGCCTTTTTCTCGATCGTGTGTTTGGCGATCCGGTCAGGATCGCGCCATTCGTGACGATCCCGGCCAGTGACGACTGTCATCACGTGGAGCCGGGAGGGTTGCTGCAGCACTCTTTGGAGCTCGTTGAGGCGGTTGGCCGGGTCGTTCGGGAGCCGGATTCCGCCGGCCTGGTTCGCCAGGGCGTGCTGATTGGCGCATTGTTTCACGACCTGGGGAAGGTGGCACCGGCGGTTCTCGGCCGTACCCCGTTCTGGAGGCGGGAGCACGCTCTTTTGAACAAGCCGCTGCTGGAGCGGGAGTTTAGCCAGCTGCGCGAGGAGGACTCTGAGGCGTGGCAGCTGCTCCATTACGTCTTCGGAGTCATCGAGGGCTCTGTGGACGGCAACCGGATCCCGGAGGCGCAGCTGATCGCCGCCCACGATCGGTACAGCGCCGCCAGGGATGCGCGTCGACTCGCCTTCCGCGGCGCTCCGGAGTGGCGCCGGATCAGTGTTCTCCGCCCCAGTACGGGTGGTCCTCCGCGGATCTTCTATCGGACTGGGTCAGACGCCTATCCCCTGGAGAGGAGGTGACCCGTGGCCCAGTTCAGTGCTGAGCGGCAGCGTGCGTATCGCGCCCGGCGCCGAACCGCCCATGGAGGGGCGGGCGAGCGTCCCCTGAATGCCTGGGTGCGCATGGAAGTGGACCTCGCCTTGGGGCGGTTGGCGCGTCGTTACGCCGTCACGAAACGAGCGATGCTCGAGCGCCTGATCCTCGAGGCCGATGATGCCGAGATCCAGAGCCTGGATCCGGATACCGCGGCTTGGGATGCTTACTTCGGGCGTAGGTAGGTGGCCCCCTGCCGGCCGGGTGGGTGAGGTTACCGCGCAGGTCGCTGTTTTGTTTTTCGCAGCAGCCTGGAGGCGAGCGGAATACGCCTGTTCTGTCTGGTTGTCGCTGGACCGAGTGCAGCTGACTAGGCTGAATTAACGGCCAAGCAGCATCCACCATCTCTCAGTGTTTCAAAGTGTTATTGACCGTCGGGCTGTGAGGCTCCGCGTAATCGGGAATTCGCCCTAATTGCGTTTATGCAGAGCTGAGCATGATCGGCGCAACTGGAACTTCGCCGGCTCCGGCGGGGTGTCGAAGCGGTGATGGTCTGATGACCCTGGTCGCGACCTGCCACCAGAACGGAGTCAACGTCCGGCGCTACCTCGAGGATGTGCTCCAGCGCATCCAGGATCACCCCGCCAACCGCATCCGGAAGCGGCTACCCTACCACTGGACCGATCCTCAGGCCGCATAAGCGAGTCTACTCGGATTGCAGCGGCCGCCCCGGCCCATCCAGACGGGGGCAGCCGGACGCTTACCCTGGGGCGGCTGACGCGGGACATCGAGCGCAAACTTGTCGATGCCCCGGAATCCGCTGCCACGGCCCTTCGGCCGCAGCTGCGCAAGGCACGGCAGCTTCTTGAGCAAACGCGCAAGGATCCGGACAAGCTCCTCGCCTGGCATGCACCGGAGGTGGAAGTCATCGGCAAGGGCAAAGTGGCCAAGCCCTGGGAGTTCGGTGTGAAGGTCTCGGTGGCGGTGACCAACCGCGAGAGTTTCGTCGTCGGCTGCCGGACGATGCCGAATCGCCCCTACGATGGCCACACCCTCAACGAGGCGCTGGAGCAGGCGGAGATCCTCAGCGGTGTGCGTCCGACGCACTGCTACGTCGACCGCGGCTACAAGGGCGCCTTGGGGTTGCCCGGAATGAAGGTCTTCCATTCTGGACAGCGGCGTGGCGTGGACACCCGGCGACTTCGTCGCGAGTTGCGCCGACGCTCGGCGGTAGAGGCGGTGATCGGCCACATGAAGACCGATGGGCGAATGGACCGCTGCCGACTCGAAGGCCGTCTGGGTGATACGATGAATGCCGTGCTGGCCGCTGGTGGATGGGCTCGATCCCCTGGTGGAACGCTTGGTTGATCTTGCGCGAGCCAATCACGAGCGGCTGGTACACACATGACACAGCTACAAGTCGACGATCTGGTCCTCCAGGTGCGCGAGAGCAGCCGACGCCGGACGCTGGAGATCACCGTCGACCGCGACGGGGATCTGGCCATTGCAGTGCCCACCGGGACCGAACCGGAGAAGATGCGGGCCTTTGTATCCGAGAAGCGTGGCTGGATCTACAAGAAGCTGGCGGAAAAGGCGCTGCGCCAGCGACCCGTCCCAGGAAAGGAGTACGTGGACGGGGAGGGCTTTCTCTACCTGGGGCGGAGCTACCGCCTGAAGATCGTTCCGGCCAGCGAGCAGAGCGTTCCGCTCAAGCTTGATGCCGGACGCTTCCGGATGCGGGAGGATGCGCTGGATGACGCTCGGCAGCACTTCATCCGCTGGTACGCCGGGCGTGCCAAGGACTGGCTGGGGCGTCAGGTGGATGCCCATGCGAAACGGCTGGGGCTATCGCCTGCAGGGGTCAAGGTCCAAGACCTGGGGTTTCGTTGGGGCTCGTGCGGACGAGGCAACTGGCTCTACTTCCACTGGAAGACCATTTTGCTGCCCCGAAGCATCGCGGAATATGTCGTGGTGCACGAGCTGATCCACTTGGTCGAACCCCATCAGACGCCCGCGTTCTGGCGGCGCCTTGAGCGCGCTATGCCCGACTTCGAGCGGCGCAAGAACTGGCTGGCCAGGCATGGGATCGAGGTTGAAGGGGTGTAGGCCGATCGATGCTCGTTGACAAGGAATGTTACCGCTGGACTCTGGAGTGCCCCGGCAGGCCGCCAAAATGCTTCACCCTGGCCGTCAAGACCAAATCGCAGGGTCTCCTTTACCGTCTCAGTCCGCGCCTGTCGACCGGCTCCGGCGAACCGCTGGCCTTCCCGAGCGAGACGGCAAGGGTGCGCGCCCATGGTCTTCACCATCTCCAACACCTGATTACCATCAGCCACCGGGTCTGCGGCAACCTTATCTGTCAGCGCCCCACTAAGACACGAGACCTGCCCAGGACCCGCATGCCGAAGAGGCTGCCCAAACAGACCCCGGTAACGCCACTGAGCGTCAGCACCGAACCACCAAGCGCCCCGTGGCGCATCCAAATACACAGAATCGGCCCGACCGGTATACCCAGAATCTGTCGATACCACTGTTAGGCGATAAGAAATGACGTATCGGGCAAATTTTCCGCCATCTTTTTTGCTCCTTGAGCAGGAAGGGTTTCTTATTAGCTCATGCCTAGGGAGTGGATTAACCGATCTGCGATCTGCGCACGTTCACAACAAGGGCGCATTCTATTCGTCGTTGTTCAACCTCTCGATAGGGATAGAAAGGCTGCTGAAGGCTCTTGTGATAATTGAGCACATAGCAACTAATAATATTTCTGTGCCAACAAAAAAAGCAACTCAAAAACTATGGTCATAACATTGAAGAGCTGTATGACCAATGCGTGACGATTGCTGACGCGAGAGGCGTCGCAGTACCAGATCGAAACTCTTTAAATCCAGTTCAAAAAGAAATTATTAGCTTGTTAAGTGACTTCGCTCAGACTACCCGGTACCACAATCTAGATGCGCTTAACCCTTCTCACGTCGGTAGGGATCCGCTCGATCACTGGGGTCAAATAGTAACGGCAATCTTGGAGAAGGATGTTCCCAAATCTCAGAAAGAGAAAATACTTAGCCAATCAAGCTTGGTCGCGCCTGCTATTGATGACATCACTATTACAATAATCCATGGCTTGGATAAGACGCCTCTTTCTACGGAGGAGGCGTTGGACTTGCCGGGGTTGCACGATCAGGCGGCTAAATATGCTGTTTTGCATGTCGTGAAGATGCTCGCTCCGCTGCGAGAACTAACGTCAGAGTTAAGTCATCTCGCGTACGCAATCAATACTCCAGAGCCTGTGTTTCCACAAATGCAAGAGTTTATCCAATGGCTGTGGGATGATCGTCAATACGTCCTGAGGAAGAAGCGGTGGCCGTAATATCGCCTAACAAGGCCGTGAACTCGGGCGAATTTTTTGTTCGCTGCGCTCACTACAAATGCGCCGGTTACGACTGGCGTTAGCCAGCGCAAGAAAGGGGGTAATTTCGCGATGACCAGCCCACTAAAAAGAAAGCATGAGCTATCGGTCATGAATGTTTTCATGAGCCGGTTGAAAAAGACCGCCGAAAGCGAAGGCAAGAGGTTTATCGGTGCGCCGCTAGATGGTCAAGACGCTTGCTTGGGAGCGGACTGCCTTATGTCGGAGGGTTCGCGCTTCGCAATGGCTGAATTCAAGTACGAAGAGTCTGATATTCGATCTGAGAACAGGAAGTCCCGTCGTTTGGCAATGTGCAAAGCGCTCCGCAGGGAAGAAACCCGCCTTGGTGAACACTTGGCGTGCCATCTGATAGCTTGGTCGATCCCTGATGAGAAAAGAACAATAGTTCTCAATGGGTACGCGCATGAAGTCTGTAATGCAGAGATATGGGGTGAGCAAAACGGTCTTGATGACAAGGCTTTTCTGGACCCGAGATGCAAGGATCAATCGTTTGTTTATGATTTCCTTTCTGGCAATATTGGTTTGGAGCTTGAAGAATTCGAGGCGTATGTTTCGTGGCTATCAGATTTTGAAGAAAGTGGTACCGGTAGTATTGAGCTAATTATTGAGAATCCCGAAGAAGATGCGATCGGAGCCTTGGAATTTGCCTCGTTGAGTGAGCTGAAACGGTGGATGGATAATAATCCGCCCTGGCCGATTCCACCCGGATCAGCGCCAGGCCCGAGTTTTGGCCCCTAAATGGGCTAACCAATGGGTGAAGCTGATCGGCACTACGCTGCGCTCCGTACCGGCACCTTACCCATGGCGTTGAGCGGCATGCAGAAATTGGATTTCCCAATGAAGATAGTGTTAGCACCATTTGAAGACCCGGCGTGTGGCAAAGAATGGGATGAGCAGGCACCAGAGATCGTCCAAAGCCTCCAAGCAGATCTTGCTGAACAGAGGGTTTTTCGCTTCGTGATCAAAGAGTCCAATCATGGCCGTGGGTCAGACTGGCCAACGATTACTCTGCTGCTGTTAGCGGCAGATCTCTTCTTCCGAATGCCGGAGTGCTACACCAAGGTTAAGGATGCTGTTGCCGGTTGGAGGCAGATGGCGGAGGACGCAAAGAAAGTCATCGATTGGCTGCACAAAAAGTACCGCGTTGTAGGATTAGACACGGAAGCACTTTTCCTTTTAGCAATGGAGCATATATGCGATGAGCTGGGGGCGCCTGATGACGAGGTTGTTCTCCTTCAAGTAAAGCAGGACGTCCCAGTCGAGTTCCGGCCATCCGACGACGAGGTGAACCACGCTGTTCTTTTTACCTTTCTTGGATGCAGAGTGCTTTATCAGGTAGTTGTCGATAGCGCTGGCGCTATAGCTTGGGATAATCAAGTGTCACTCGAGCCCAAAAATGGGCTGGAGCAGACGTCCTGACGGACGCGGCTCAGCCCTAGCGTTAGCAAGGAGGTTGTTCGGTGCCTAAAAGGCTGCAACTGACAAAGAATGCACATTTTTTTCGCATAACATCACCCCTGAGTGATTCAATTGTCCAGGAAGTGCTTGATGCGGCGGCGGATAACATCACACCGGATGGCGAGTTTATCATTGACTCTTTTCGTCAAGAACGGGTTTTAGAAGAACAAGAGTTCAGCTTTGTTTATTCTGTAAAAGTGTTCCCTTCAGCCCGCCCGGTCTACTTCTTGGATGATGATTTTGAAGACATCATTCACGCATTCGTACTAATAATAGAAATAGATGGGTACATAGCAGTCTTGAAGAAAAGCTGTGCAAATTTAACCGATACCTTAGAGAAATATTTCACTTTAATTGGGAGTAAGGAATTTTCCTCGACCTTTTCAGATGACGATGTAGAATTCCAAAAGATGGCACTCCGTAACATGACAATATCGGATAGGGCCTTGAGGACACGGTCTTATGAGGCCGCTAATCTGAAAGGCTTACTTTCGACGCACTCGGCCGGCAGATCAGTACCGTTTTACTTTAAAGTACGCCAGGGATCGACAACAAAGTCTATATCTAAAAGCGGTCGTGTTGTTGAGTCATCCAGTAGGGAATCCATTTCTGACATTGGAGTTTGGGTTAGAGAGCAGATAAGCCTTATTGAGTCGCCAACATCCAATAATTTCCTTGATGCTTTTGCTAGTAAAACAGAGCTCAGTGATGTATTAGGATCAACTAAGCCAAACGCTATTTTGATCGAAAGCTCCTCTTTATTCGAAAGAATTGAAAAAAACAACCTTCCATTGGTTTATAAATCAAGGAGAGGTAGAAAGTTAACTGTTTCATCGCGTATGTTTAAAAAACTAGAGTGCGCTCTGGAGGCGGTTTACGAACTTGATAATGACGGCAAGATAATCGGTGGGGATGGTGGCTCGTGGGTCCGAGAAAACAAAAAAACTCTCACTTTGCACTCGAAAACGCTATCAAAGTTTCGGGTGGTTGAGAACGGAAAAGAGGTTACACTTCAAAAGTTTATAATAAAAAACGGATTATACAGTATCGCGTTCGATGATCCTAAGTATATGTACTTCAATGGTTCCTGCTTTGAAGATTCATCAGGGATTTCAGAGATTGATAATATCCTGGAAATTCTGCAGCCGATAGATGGTATGTCAAAAGTGCAGTCCGAGAAAGGGAGGGTATGCAGGAGCTCATGGAAATTCTCCGAAGACTCGATGTTTAGCTTCGTCGAAGCGGTGCACGAAAATGATGATTACATATTTTGTGATGATCTGGGGGATGAATGGGCAGATCATATAACATTTAACAAGAGAGACTCAAATATATGTTTTGTCCATTCTAAGCATGGTGATCCAAGCACATCTGCTAGCAACCTACATGACGTCGTCGGTCAAGGCATAAAGAATCTTGGCAACATGTACTTTGGGATGGAGCTTATGCTATCTAAGGTAAGTAGCTCTCTTTCATGTAATTATAAATCTAGCTCCGGAATTGAGGCGAATATAGCGAGAATCAGGAAAGGGGATCCCGATCAGTTTGAGAGCTATTTGAATAACTTGCTAAAGGATTACAAGCTAAATAGAAGGTGTGTTCTGAGTTGCTCATTTGTTTCTAAATCGGGTATTGAAGGTGAGTTCTTGAAGATAAAAAATGGAAAAAGGGTTCGGGGCCATGTAACACAATTATTTTGGATTATTTCATCATTTGCACACGCAGCAAAAGATATGAACATCATACCCTTGATATACTGTGATAAGTAACTGCGCCAACAAAGCAATGCACGCGACAAGCGCGTGATTGCGGCGTTAGCCCGGAAAGCGGGATTTCTTTGGAAACCCATATTTCGCGTATCTCGTCGGTCCTGAAAAG
>NZ_JAJNRD010000045.1:0-9436 GCF_022228055.1 Halorhodospira sp. 9621 | reverse complement strand
CCCGCGACTCCCTAGGCCTCGGGCGCCTCCGGCGCCTCCGTCTCGGCCAGCCCCTCGACCCGCTCGAGGCCGACCAGCTGCTCATCCTCGTCGAGGCTGATGAGTTTCACCCCCTGGGTGTTGCGCCCGACCCGCGAGACATCGGCCACCGGGGTGCGCACCAGCGTACCGCTGCGGCTGACCAGCATGATCTCGTCGTCCTCGGCGGCCTGCACGGCACCGACCACCCGGCCGTTGCGCTCGGTGGTGCGGATGCAGATCACGCCCATGCCGCCCCGGCCCCGCCGCGGGTAGTCGGCCACCGGGGTGCGCTTGCCGTAGCCGTGCTCGGTGGCGGTGAGGATATCCCCCTCGCCGAGGATCAGCAGCGCGATCACCCGCTGGCCGGATTCCAGGCGGATGCCGCGCACGCCGCCGGCGGTCCGGCCCATGGCACGAACATCCGACTCGTGGAAGCGCAGCGCCTTGCCCGCGTCGGAGAGCAGCATCACCTCGCGATCGCCGTTGGTGATCTCGGCATCCACCAGGGTGTCGTCACCGCGCAGCTCCAGGGCGATGATGCCGCTGGAGCGCGGCCGCGAGAAGTGCGACAGGGGCGTCTTTTTGACCGTGCCGTTGCGCGTGGCCATGAAGACGAAGTGGTTCTCGTCGAACTCGCGCACGGGGACGACGGCGTTGATGCGCTCATCCTCCTCAAGGGGCAACAGGTTGACCATCGGCCGCCCGCGCGAGGTGCGGCTGCCCTGCGGCAGCTCGTAGACCTTGCGCCAGTAGCACTTGCCGGTGCTCGAGAAGCACAGCAGCGTGTCGTGGGTGTTGGCGATGAACAGCTTGTCGATGAAGTCCTCGTTCTTCATCGCGGTGGCGCTCTTGCCCCGGCCGCCGCGGCGCTGCGCGCGGTAGCCGTCCAGCGGCTGCGCCTTGACGTAGCCGTGGTGCGAGAGCGTGACCACCATGTCCTCCTCGCTGATCAGATCCTCCAGCGAGAGCTCGGCGGTATCCTCGCGGATCTCGGTCTTGCGCTCGTCGCCGTACTGATCCCGGATCGCCACCAGTTCCTCGCGGATGACCTCCATCAGCCGCTCGCCGCTGTCGAGGATGTGGATCAGCTCGGCGATCCGCTCGAGGAGGTTGCTGTACTCCTCGACGATCTTGTCCTGCTCCATGGCCGTCAGGCGGTGCAGGCGCAGGTCGAGGATCGCCTGGGCCTGCGCCTCGGAGAGGCGGTAGATGCCCGAGTCGGCATCGAGACCGAAGTGATCGGCCAGCTCCTCCGGGCGCGTGGCGGCGGCCCCGGCGCGCTCGAGCATCTCGGTAACCACCCCGGGGCGCCAGTCCCGGGCGACCAGCTCGGCCTTGGCCTCCGCCGGCCCCGAAGAGCCCTTGATCAGCGCGATGACCTCGTCGATGTTGGCCAGGGCGACCGCCAGCCCCTCGAGCACGTGGGCGCGCTCGCGGGCCTTGCGCAGCTCGTAGATGGTGCGCCGGGTGACCACCTCGCGGCGGTGACGGATGAATGCTTCGAGCACCTGCCGGAGGTTGAGCGTACGCGGCTGGCCCTCGTGCAGCGCCACCATGTTGATGCCGAAGACCGTCTGCATCTGCGTGTGGCGATAGAGGTTGTTGAGCACGATCTCACCGGCCTCGCCGCGCTTGAGCTCGAGGACGATGCGGATGCCTTCCTTGTCCGATTCATCGCGCAGCTCGGAGATGCCCTCGAGGCGGCGCTCCTTGACCAGCTCGGCGATCTTCTCGACCAGCCGCGCCTTGTTGACCTGATAGGGCAATTCGGTGACCACGATGCGCTCGCGGTCCGCGGTCATCTCCTCGACCTCGGCACGGGCGCGCAGGACCATGCGCCCACGACCGGTGCGGAAGGCCTGATGGATGCCGGCGGTACCGAAGATGATGCCGCCGGTGGGTAGGTCCGGGGCCGGAACATACTCGATGAGCGACTCGACGGGCAGCTCCGGGTCGTCGACCAGGGCCACGCAGGCGTCGATCACCTCGCGCAGGTTGTGCGGCGGGATGTTGGTGGCCATGCCCACGGCGATGCCGGAGCCGCCGTTGATGAGCAGGTTGGGCAGACGCGTCGGCAGCACGTGGGGCTCTTGCTCGGAGCCGTCGTAGTTGTCGACGAAGTCCACCGTCTCCTTGTCGATGTCGGCGAGCAGCTCGTGCGCCAGGCGCGCCATGCGCACCTCGGTGTAGCGCATCGCTGCCGGCGAGTCGCCGTCGATGGAGCCGAAGTTGCCCTGGCCGTCCACCAGCCGGTAGCGCATGCTGAAGGTCTGGGCCAGGCGCACAATGGTGTCGTAGACCGCGGCATCACCGTGGGGGTGGTACTTACCGATGACGTCACCGACCACACGCGCCGACTTCTTATACGGCTTGTTGTAGTCGTTGCCCAGTTCGCGCATGGCGTAGAGGACACGCCGGTGCACGGGCTTGAGGCCGTCGCGGACATCGGGAAGGGCACGCCCGACGATTACGCTCATAGCGTAATCGAGGTACGACTGCCGCATCTCGTCTTCGAGGTTTACAGGGAGGATCTCGCGGGCAACGCCGGTCATGCGCTCTTCTCAAGACTCTCCAGGGGAAAAGGTCGATGGTACCATACCGCCGCCCGACCGGGAGCGCAGGGAGCCGTCCGCTTGGACCTGACCAATCAACTTATCCTGTTCGGCGCCGCACTGCTGCTGGTGAGCATCCTCGCCAGCGTGGTCTCGGACCGCGTCGGCGCCCCGATGCTGCTGGTCTTCCTGGCCATCGGCATGCTCCTCGGTGAAGAGGGGCTGTTCGGGATCGACTTCGACGACATTCAGGCCGCCCATCTGATCGGCAGCCTGGCGCTGGCCATCATCCTCTTCGACGGCGGCCTGCGCACCCAGGCCTCCACCTTCCGGGTGGCCCTCATACCGGCGCTCACCCTGGCCACCGTGGGCGTGATCATCACCGCCGGCATCACCGGCGGGGTGCTGGCCTGGGCCTTCGACCTCGACTGGAAACAGGGCCTGCTGATCGGCGCCATCGTCGGCTCCACCGACGCGGCGGCCGTCTTCGGACTGCTCCACGCCCGCGGACTGGAGCTCAAGCAGCGCGTGGCCGCCACGCTGGAGATCGAATCGGGCTCCAACGATCCGATGGCGATCTTTCTGACCATCATGCTGGTCGAGATCCTCGTCCAGCAGCCGGATCTGCTCGCCGCCGCCGCGGCGCTCGAGTTCGTCCAGCAGCTCGGCCTCGGCGCCGCCTTCGGCGCCCTCGGCGGCCTCACCCTGGCCTGGCTGATCAACCGCATCAACCTGACACCCGGGCTCTACCCCCTGCTGGCGCTCGGCGGCGGCCTGGCCATCTTCGGCGGGGCAGCGGTCCTCGGCGGCAGCGGCTTCCTGGCCGTCTACCTGGCCGGGCTGATCGCCGGCAATCGGCGGCTGCAGGCGGCGCAGAACATCCGCCGCTTCCACGACGGTTTCGCTTGGCTGGCGCAGATCACCATGTTCGTGGTGCTCGGGCTGCTGGTCACGCCCTCGGAGCTGCTACCCGTTGCCGCCCAGGGCCTGCTCGCCGCCGCGGTGCTGATCCTGGTCGCCCGCCCCCTGGCGGTCTTCGCCTGCCTGGCCCCCTTCCGGTTCCCCTGGCGCGAGCAACTGTTCATCTCGTGGGTGGGCCTGCGCGGCGCGGTGCCCATCATCCTCGGGCTCTTCCCGCTGCTGGCCGGGATTGAGCAGGCGGAGCTGTTCTTCAACGTGGCCTTCTTCGTGGTGCTGGTCTCGCTGGTGGTTCAGGGCTGGACCATCGCGCCGGCGGCGCGGCTGCTCGGCCTTGAGGTGCCGCCGGACAGTGGCGCCACCCAGCGTCAGGTGATCGACGTCCCGCACCAGACCGACTACGCGTTCATCGCCTACCGGATCACCGAGAGTTCGCCGGCGCTCTACGAGCCGATCAACCGGCTCAACCTGCCGTCATCGGCCCAGCCGGTGGCGCTGTTCCGCGAGGGCGAGGCGCTGCAACACCCAAGGCGCGAGGTGCTGCGCCCGCGCGACTATCTGTACCTGCTAGCCCTGCCCCGGGACATCGCGGATCTGGACCGCCTGTTCGTTGCTCCCAGCGGGCCGGCCTACCTGGCGGAGCAGCGCTTCTTCGGCGAGTTCACGCTGGACGGCTCGGCGCGGCTGGGGGACATCGCCACCGCCTACGGCATCTCCATGCCCAGCGGTGCCCGGCCGGAGCAGTCGCTGAGCGACTATCTGCTGTGGATCTTCAACAACCGGGCGGTGGTCGGTGACCGGGTGCGGATCGACAATCTGCAGTTCACCATCCGCGAGATCCAGGATGGGCGCATCGCCAAGGTGGGCATGCGCATCGGGCAAAAGGGCTGACGGGGCCTGCCACAGCGGCCCGCCGCCGAAGTAGCCCGCGCGGTAGTCGGGGCAATTCGGGCTCGCCGAACGCGCCCCTGCGGGGTTCCCTGTGCTGCTCGCCCGCGCAGGGCCGCGCTCAAAGGAACGGCGCTGACGCGCCGTTCTGCGCTGAGCGCTGACCAGCGCGAACCGGGAAAGGTTCGCGCTGGCTCCCTGCTTGGGCTGCGCTGCTCGGCGCGTTCGGAATGCGCCCGAATTGCACCGACTACCGCGCAGGGCCGCTTCGACGACTCAGCCAGCGCCCTCGAGCAGGCGGGCCATGCCGTCGGCGTCCGGCTGATGGACCACACCGCGCTCGGTGACGATGACATCCACCAGCTCCGCCGGCGTGACATCGAAGACCGGATTCCAGGCGCCGACCCCCTCGGCCTTCGGCGCGACCCGCTGGCCGCCGGCGTACAGGACCTCCCGGGCGTCCCGCGTCTCGATGGGGATCTGCTCACCGGTGGCCGTCTCCGGATCGATGGTCGAGGTGGGAGCCACCACCATGAATCGCACCCCGTGCTGGCGCGCCGCCAGGGCCACGGCGTAGGTGCCGATCTTGTTGGCCACGTCCCCGTTGGCTGCAATGCGATCGGCACCGACGATCGCCCAGTGCACCTGTCCGGTGCGCATCAGGGCAGCCGCGGCGCCGTCGGCCAGCAGCTCCACCGGGATGCCGTCGGCGGCCAACTCCCAGGCGGTCAACCGAGCCCCCTGCAGCCACGGCCGGGTCTCGTCGGCGAAGACGCGCTCGATTCGGCCATCCGCCCAGGCGGTGCGGATCACGCCCAGCGCCGTGCCCAACCCGCCAGTGGCCAGCGAGCCGGTATTGCAGTGGGTGAGCACCCCGCTGCCCGGCTGGATCAGCCCGGCGCCGGAGCGGCCCATACGCTGGTTGGCTGCAACATCCTCGGCGTGGATGGCGTGGGCCTCGGCAAGCAGGGCCGACGCCGGATCCTCGTCCTCCGGCAGCCGCGAGGCGCAGGTCTCCATGCGCGCCAGGGCCCAGGCGAGGTTGACGGCCGTCGGCCGCGAGCGGCGCAGGGTGTCCATATCCTCGGCCATACCAGCCTGCCACCCGGCGCCGTGGGTTCGCCAAGCCGCAGCACCGGCCAGGGCCGCACCATAGCCGGCGGCCACACCGATCGCCGGCGCGCCACGCACCACCATGTCGGTGATCGCCTGGGCGACGGCCGCAGCGTCGGTGCAGCAGACGTACTGTTCCTGACCGGGCAGCAGACGCTGATCGAGCAGATAGAGCCCCTCGTCGCGCCACTCCAGCGCCCGGACCGTGTCGTGGGAGGCGGTATTCAAGTCGTGGTACCCTCGCTGCAGTAAAAACGGAGCGTATTATGGAACGTGTCGACACTCTGATCCACGCCCGCTGGGTCATCCCGGTCGAGCCGAGCGGCAGCGTGCTCGAGGACCACGGGGTCGCCATCCGCGACGGACGTATCGTAGCCGTCGCCGGCAACGACGAGCTGCGCGGGAGCTACCGGGCGGATACCCAGCACGATCTCGGCGAGCACGTCCTCATCCCCGGGCTGATCAACGCCCATACGCACACCGCGATGACCCTGCTGCGCGGCATGGCCGACGACCTGCCGTTGATGACCTGGCTCACCGAGCACATCTGGCCGGCCGAGCAGCGCTGGGTCAGCGAGGCCTTCGTGCGCGACGGCAGCACCCTGGCGATGGGCGAGATGCTCCGCGGCGGGGTGACCTGCTTTAACGACATGTACTTCTACCCCGAGGTGACCGGCGAGGCCGCCCGTCAGGTGGGCATGCGTGCCCAGCTCGGGATGATCGTCATCGGCGTACCCAGCGGCTACGCGCAGAGCCTGGACGAGTACCTGGAAAAGGGCCTGGCGCTGCACGAGCGTTTCCGCGACGAGCCGCTGGTGCGCACACTGTTCGCGCCCCACTCGCCCTACACCGTGGATGACGGGTTCCTGGGGCGGATCGGCGAGCACGCCGAGCGCCTGGACGTTCCCGTACACATCCACGTCCAGGAGACCGCGGACGAGGTCCAGCAGAGCCTGCGCGAAACCGGCAAGCGCCCCCTGCAGCGCCTCGAGGAGGTCGGCCTGGTGTCACCGCGGCTGCTCGCCGTGCACGCCACACAGCTCGAGCAGACCGAGATCGAACGCCTGGCCGCCGCCGGCGCGCACGTGCTGCACTGCCCGGAGGCCAACCTGAAACTGGCCAGCGGCTTCTGCCCGGCAGCCGCACTGACCCGCGCCGGTGTCAACGTCGCCCTGGGCACCGACGGTGTGGCCAGCAACAACGACCTCGACCTCATCGGCGAGATGCGCACCGCCGCCCTGCTGGCCAAGGCGGTCTCCGGCGATGCCGCCGCCCTGCCCGCCGAGCAGGCGCTGGCCATGGTGACCATCAACGCCGCGCGCGCCTTCGGCCTGGAGGAGGAGATCGGCTCCATCGAACCCGGCAAGTCGGCGGACCTGACCGCCATCTCGCTGGCCGATCTCAACCAGCACCCGATCTACAACCCCCTCTCGCAGCTGGTCTACGCCGCCAACCGCCAGCACGTCACCGACGTCTGGGTGGCCGGCGAGCCCCGCGTGCGCGACGGGCAGCTGACCACGCTGGACCCGGCCGAGACCATTGCCCGGGCCGAGCAGTGGCGGGAACGGATCGCAGCGGAGCGGGCTCAGTGAGGGCCAACGGTAACGGAGGGCAGCCCATGAACCAGGCCGACCCGGGCAGCGAGCGCAACGAGGACACCCGCGAAACAGCGCAGTTCGATGCCACCGGCGACTGGTGGGAGCCGGACGGCAGCCAGCGGGCCCTGCACGACATCAACCCGGTGCGCCTGGAGTGGCTGGAGGCACGGCTCGACGGGCTGGCCGGCAAGCGCATCCTCGATGTCGGCGCCGGCGGCGGCCTGCTGGCCGAGGCCATGGCGCGCCGCGGCGCCCAGGTACTCGGCATCGACACAGCCCGCCAGGCACTGCAGACCGCCAAGCTGCACGCGCTGGAGGCGGAGATCACCGGCGTCGACTACCGCCAGTGCACGGTGGAAGAACTGGCCGAGGAGGCGCAGCGCGGGGAGGTCGAACCCTTCGACGCCGTGGTCTGCATGGAGATGATCGAACACACCCCGCGCCCGGAGTCGGTGGTGGCCGCCATCGCCACGCTACTGCGCGACGGCGGCGATGCCTGCTTCTCGACCATCAACCGCACCCTGCGTGCCTACGCCCTGGCCATCGTCGGCGCCGAATACATCCTCGGTCTGCTGCCCCGGGGCACGCACCAGCATGAGCGCTTCGTGCGCCCCTCGGAGCTGACCCGCTGGGGGCGCCCCCAAGGGCTGGTACTCCAGGAGGTCACGGGGCTGGGCTACAACCCATTCACCCGCACGGCGTGGCTGAAGCAGGACACCTCGGTGAACTACTTCGCCCACCTGCGCAAGCATTGATGAACACGCGGCGCGGCGTCCTCTTCGATCTCGACGGAACCCTGGTCGACACGGCACCGGATCTGATCGCCTGCGTCCAGGAGCTGCTCGCCGAGGCGGGGCGGCCGCCGGCGCCGACGGGTGCGCTGCAGACCACGGTCTCCCACGGCGCACGGATCATGGTCAGCCACGCCTTCTCGGTACCCCCAAGCGACCCGCACGCGGTGGCCCTCGAGCAGGAGCTGGTCCGGCGCTACCGGGCCCGCATCGCCGATGAGAGCCGGCTCTTCCCGGGCATGGCCGCGGTGCTCGACACCCTCGAGGGGCAGGACATCCCCTGGGGTATCGTGACCAACAAACCGACGCACCTCACCGAACCGCTGCTCGAGCGCCTGGCACTGGACACGCGCGCCGGGGCGGTGGTCTGCGGCGACACGCTGGACCGGGCCAAGCCCCACCCCGACCCGATCCGGCACGCCGCCGCCACGCTGGGCTGCGCCCCCGAGGCGTGCTGGAGCCTGGGCGATGCCCGCCGGGATATCGACGCGGCGGTGGCCGCCGGCGCCCGCGGGCTGGTGGCCCTATTCGGCTATCTGCACGCCGGCGACCGCCCGGCCCTGTGGGGCGCCCACGGGCTGATCCGCCAACCCGCGGAGCTGCTGGGTTGGCTTGAGCCCGAAGCAGGCGCCAGACTCGACCGCTCCGCTGTCTGAAACCGCGCCATGCCCGCACCCGCCATCCCCGACGACCTGCTGGCCCGGACGGCCCCGCCGGGCTCCAGCCTGGACTACGCCCTGCGCCTGGCACCGGAGCAGCAGCGCCGGCCGCTGCAGGCGATTGCGGCGTTCACCAGTGAGATCCGGCGCATCCCGCTGAGCACTCAGGAGCCCGACGTGGCCCGGGCCAAGCTGCATTGGTGGCGCACCGAGCTGGCGCGGATCCTCGAAGGGGGCGGCGAGCACCCGCTGGCCGCCCCCCTGGCCGCAGCGGTCCACGATGACCAGCTGCCGGGCGCGGAGCTGCGCGCCGTGCTCGATGAGGCCGACCGCACCCTGGACGGCGACCGGCCCGACACCTTCGCCGAGCAGCGCGAGCTGACCGAGCGCCACGCCGCGGCCCCGCTACGCCTGGCCGCCCGGGTTCTGGTCGGCGACGACTCGGCCACCGGGTACGCGACGGCACTGGGCAGCGCCATCGCATTGACCCGCAGCCTGCGTCTGCAGGGGCTGGCCGCCCGTTACGGCGACAGCGACCTACCCCGGGAGACCCTGCGCGGGGCCGGAGTGCCGGCGGAGGGAGCACTGCTCCAAGCCGATGGGACGGCCCTGCCCTCGCTGCTCCGGGCGCTGGACGCCCAGGCCGGGGCCATCGAGCCGCTGTTCTCGGCCGCGGGCCGGCGGGCGCCGACGGACCGCGCCGCGGCGCGTGCGCTACGCCCGGTGACGGCGTACGCCGCGCTGCATCAGGCCCTGCTACTGGAGATCCGTCGCCGCGGGCCGGCGGAGCTGATCCGCGGCCGGCTGACGCTGACGCCGCTGCGCAAGGTATGGGTCGCCTGGCGGGGGCGGCTGTAGCCTAAGGCGCCCCCCCCGCCGTCGCCCCCTGTTTCAGC
>NZ_JAJNRD010000044.1:0-10080 GCF_022228055.1 Halorhodospira sp. 9621 | reverse complement strand
AATTGATCCGGGTGTTTTTGGAAAACTGCAGGCAGGGGCGTTCATGCGCAGGATGTTGCGCGAACCCGCCTGATCGCTGTGGATCCTCAATGAGCAATCTCGGCAGCTTAGAACGTGCCTCGGGTGGCGCTTTACGTTCCGGCTGCCGCACTCGGGGCAGGTACTGGAGCTGCCCCGCTCACCGCTTCGCACCATCTGGATCCCCGCTCGCGCACAGTGCTTCTCCAAGATATGGAGAACCCGAGAAAAGCCCCAGAAATTATGAATGCGCCCATTCCAGGTTGCCCCATAGCTCTTATCGCGACGGATATCCTTCGGCCAGCCGACATAGACGGTGCCGACCCGATGGGCCGCGAGGGTACGGACAATCCGGGCAGCCTGTGCTTCCCAGGCGTGTTCCAGCCGAGTGCTGCGCCGCTGGTGCATACGCCGAAGCCGCATCGAGGTCCGCTCTGCCTTTGGCCGATGCGCCAACTCTTGCTGGTGGGCTGCGATCTGCCGCCCCCAGTAATCCCAATCCTTGAGCATCTCACGGCCAATGAAGTGGATCGAAGAACCAACGCCATCGATGGAAACGCTGGCTGCCACACGGACACCCAGGTCGATAGCAGCTTCCCTGCTTCGGGGCTTTAAGGCATTGTCCGGCTGATCCACCGTGTACCGGAAATACCAGCGGCCCCGGCCCGGATCATGAGCCATCTCCGCACGCCCTTGTTTGCCCCGATAGCGCTGCAACCCACGATGGGGCAGCCGTAGCCGCCCGTGGCCACCGCGCAGGTCGGCCGGCAGGGTCATCTCAACGCATTGGGCATCAACAGCGTAGGAGCGGGCACACTTGATCGGAATCCAGCCATCAGGCCGTGATCCATCACGCGCCTTGCGGTAGCGAGGAAGACCGGGTTTATCACTCAAATCGCCCCGCTTCCATAGTGCCCGAAGCCTGAAATAGGATTTCCAGGCTTCATGGACCTTTTTGATGACTTCCTGGCGAATGTCACTCGGTAACGCCAAGAAGTTCTCATCATCTCGCATCAGCGCACACAGATCGCCATACCCTGGCACTTTGTGGCCACCAAAAAAACGCTGCCGACACTGGTAATTGGTCGCGTTCCACAATGCCGAACACCGCACACCAATTACGCGCAGAGTGCGTTCCTCTTCACGACTTGGCAGCATGCGAAGACGATTGCATTTCATGGGATTATTATATCACAAAGCAAAGAAAACCACTTAATGATTGCAAGCAGCGCTATCCCTCCTCGCCCTGAAGGACGAGGCTTCCCGCGCTTTTGTGGTGAGTGTCTCAAGACACCCAACTGTTGTATGGCTGCGATTCGGGAATACACGCAAGGCAGAATTGCTTCAATGGTTCGAGCCGCTACTACCGCGAATGATGGCGGCTATTGGATGGCGGCTATTGAGCGAGGCGAGACGTTGATCGAAATTGACTGAGTTGAACAGCGCTGTTTCTCGGCACATAAGCGATAGCGAATAGGCCGGGAATATTCGCCGAATTTTGCAAAACCCGTTCTAAATCAATAATTTATAAACAAGCCGGCTTTGCAAAAATCGCCTCTTCGGTTGCAGATTTCGTCTCAGCTGCTGAATCCTGCAAGGGTCGATCGGAAGTCGCCCCGGGCTAAAGCGCACATCCCCCGCAGCGGAAGATTGCAAGCTCCGCTTGCAATCTTCCGCACTTCACGATGCCGGGCAACCGGCCAAGCACGCAAGCCGCGCAGCTAGGAGCGACTGCCGGGTCGCCCGCCCCAGGCGCGGGCGAGGACATCCGAGTGGATCGGGCCGAGGCTGTGGCCGTAGTAGAGCAGCAGGGTGCCCGGGTCGCGGTGGCCGACCAGTTTGGCCAGGGCGAGCCACGCCTCGCCGCCGAGCCCTTCGGTACTCGCCAGCGCCTCAGGCTGGCGCAACGCCGGCAGCCGCTCCAGGGCGGTATCGGAAAACATCCACGCATCGCGCTCAAGCAGCTGATCCCGGAAATCCCGGTACTGCGCCGCGTGCCCGCGCAGCAGCAGCCAGGAGACCATGCTGTGGCGAAGCAAATGGAAGTCCACCCCCTCGCCCAGGATGGGGCGCAGGACCTCGAGCAGTGGGGCGATCAGCCCGTGGTGGCGGTACCCGCGCGCATTGCCCTCCGGCCCAAATAGCGCAACGTCCTGCGCTCGCTCCCAAGGGAACTGCTGAAGCCGGCGCTGCGCCCAGCCCTTGATCTGCGCCACCGGCCCCGGCGGCGCCAGGGCGTGGAGCGGGATCCGCCGCCGTGCCGCCGGCGTCTTGCCGGATCGGATCTCCACCCAGCACTCGGTGGCATCGACAAAGAGATCGCCGAGGGTCAGCGCGCAGACTTCCGAAGCGCGCACACCGGCGTAGAAACCAAGCGTCAGCGCCGCGGCCCATTGCGCGTACCGCGCATCGTGCTCGCGGCTTACCAGGACGCCGTGGGCGTACTCGAACTCGGCGGGGGTGACGATCGCCGTTCGCGCCGGGGTGTGCGCCGCACCTTCGCGTGTTGTGCTCAGCGCGAACTCGGCCTCGGCCAGCCACCCGCCGGCCTGCTGGCCGTAGCGCAGCAGCTCGAACCAGGTGGTGCGAAAGTGCTCGGCGCTGCGAGGACTCCAGCGCCGCGCCGCGACCACGCACCCGGTGACCTCCTCGATGGTCTCATCGTCCCAGTCGCGCAGATCCAGCACCTCCTCGATGCCCAGCAACTCCGGTGAGGCGATCCGGCTGTAGTAATCGGCGAGGGTCTGGACCTTGACCCCATCACGGAGCAACTTGTCAGCACCCCAGCCGAGCGCCAGCTGCACGATGCTCGCCGGGTAGCCCAGCGCATCGGCGCGTTCGAGCAGCGCCGTGCACGCGGCCAACGCCTCATCCCGTGCGCGGGCGGGCAGCGTCCCGCGCGCCGTCTGCAGCGCGCGCATCCGGCCGATGAAGGCATCGAGGAGATTGCGCGCACGACGCGGCCAGTCCTCCGGCCGGGGCATCGGATCGTCGCCGATGGGGCCCGGTTGCGGGCGCTCCACCGCCCCCTCGCCCGGCCCTGGACCGTGGTGTGCTGCCGGGCGCAGGAGCCGATCCCCAGGCCGACGCTGCGCGGTCTGCACGGACCAGTCCAGACGGGCACCGGTAACCGCGCGCGCCGCCGCCGGCAACGGGAACGCCGCGAGCAGCTCCACCCAGGCCGCCGGCACGCCGTAGGCCAGCGGCAACAGCCGCCCGGCGTGGGCGAAGCGCTGCCACCCACGGACGGTGGCGCCGGGGGCCCGGCGCTCACGCTCGAAATGCGCGGCAAAGGCGGCAAACGCATCGCGCAGCCACCGCCGAAGCATGCGTTCATAAGCGCGGACCGTTGCCGCGTCGTCAGGCGGCGTTGCGCGCTCGAGCACCGGGGCGGCCACCAGCCGATCGCCCGCCGCCCGCGGACGCGGGGGCAGGTGCTTGCGGCACGCCTTCGGCGGCCGGACAGGGTGCACCGCCCCGCTGAAATCCGTCGGCTCGACCGGCAGCGCCAGCGTCCCGTCCCGATCGACATCGGCCCAGCGCAGGCGCGCCAGTGTACCGACCATCACGCGTTCGCCCATTCCGACCCGTGTTGTCAGACGCACGGCCAGGGCAAAGAGCCGGTCTGCTGAATCGGTATCGGTGCGCCCGCGCAGCCAGGGATCCAGGTAGGCATCCAGCGCGGCGGCGGTGATCTGACAGCGCAGCTGCTCCGGGCTGACCGCTAGCGTCGAGGGCCGGGGCTCGAGGATCGGGGTAACCGGCAGGACCGCCTCGATCCGGCCCGTCTGATTGAGCCGCTGCAAAAGCCGCCGCAACCAGGCCCGATGCCGGCGCCTGGATCGGCGCTGCGGATCAAAGGTGGCCTGCTCCAACGCCCTGAGCCCCGGCGCATCCAGGCGCCCCTGCTCATCGAGCGCCGCCGCGAGGGCATCGACGACCCGCTCCCAATGCGCCGCATCCTCGAGGCCCAGCGCGCGGCGCTCCGGCTGCAGGGTTTCGATCAACGTCGTCCGATCAAAGGACATCGGCAACCCCTCGGGGCTCATGGACCATCGCACCCGCGGCATCCAGCAGCTCCGTGAAGGCCCGGTACACCGCCGCGGCGTCGAAACCCTCGGTACTGCCCGGCGCCCAGACCCCCAGACCCGCGCGGGCGTGGCCGAGCACGGCATCGACCTGCCGTTGGGCTAAGCGCTCACGCAGCACCGTTGCCACCGTGTGCCGCGGGGCATTGCGCGCCTGCCGATCCGGTTCGAGACCCGCCTCGCGCAGCGCGGCCTCCAGGCGCGGCTGGGTGAAGAGCCGGCACTCGACCGTATCACGGCGAAGACGGACCAGTTCCGCGGGCAGCGCTTGCTGCGCCGTCGGGCGTTGATCGGTCACCGTGAAACCGCGGCGCTCAAGGAGCTGCGCCACAATCCTGCGCACACGCTCATGGACCTGCAGCTGCTGCTCCAGCGGACGGCAGACCGGGATCACGCGCCGCTCCCGGTACACCCCGCTCGATTTGTCCGCCAGGTACGCGGCCGGGTGCGCTGCGGCGAGCACACCACGCTCGGCGACGACCCACTCGGTGCGCGGCCCGATCGGGCGAGCCCCGGTGGCCAACAGCCAAACCAGGCTCGTGTAGGCCGCGTGCAGACGAACGACCTGCAGCAACTTCTCCGCGCAGCGCGGATCATTCGGGGGGAGCTGGAGCAGGTGCGCCCCGACGCTGTCGGCACCCCGACGCAGACGGCGCAGCCACGGCTCGTAAGCCGCTGGCGGGATCGCCCGCCCCGACCCGGTCGATGCCGGCTCCACCGCCTCGGACGACTCCGGCTCGAAATGCAGCGTCGCGCGTCGTTGCGCAAGATCGAGGTCGCCGCCGGCCCGCTGGTCCACGGCCTGCGCCCATTCCTCGGTGACCGCCTCGAACACCCCCTGCAGCTCGCCGGATGCGAACCGGCGGTAGGCGGCGGGGGCGTTCTGCGCCAGCCCGAAGCGCCCGGTAAGGGCCCGTGCGGCGACCGCATCACGGGCGTGGGCCTCGATCCGCAGCTCGGCGCTGGCGCGCAGGCGGTCTGCCGTGGGCAGCAGCCCCGGCGTACCGTCGAGGGCACGGCGCAGGCGGCGGTTGATGCGACCCGGTTGGCCCGTAAACGGTGCTTGGTGCGGCGCATCGGCCAAGGCCTGCGCAATGCCCGCTGGCAGGCGCAACGTCACCTGGCAGTTGGCCCCGGTCCCGACCGCCACCGGCCCATCGAGCAGCCGATAGATCAAAAGCCCGGCGCTTTCATGCGGCGTCTGACCCTCCGGGGCGCTGCCCGCCCGCTGCAGTGCAGCGAGGCGCTGCGGCGGCAAAGCGGTGGTCAACAGCAGCCAGGCGTACGCCCAGTCCAGCGGATCCTTGGCCAGCACCGACAGCGCCTGGACCACGCGCCCGGTCGGTAGCCGGTGGAGATCCGTCGGGGTGTTCAACACGGACGTGGCGGCCAGGCGCGGGCCGTGGCGCTGCGCGAAGCGATCATCGGCCTCGTTCAGAGCGGAGGGCTGCTCGCGCACCCACGTTTGCGGCTGATCCGGGTCCGCCGGCTCGGCCTGGCGACGGGTGCGGGCATCGCGGCGCTGCCGGTAGCGTGCCGACGCCAAGGTGCGCTGCGCCGAATCCTCTTCCCCGGGCGTGTCTTGCCCCGCCGTCCGGCGTCCGGACGGCGAAGCGCCGCGCTGCCAGTCGGCGCGCTCGAGCAACGGCGCACGCAGGATCTCCGGATCCGGGCCGCGCGGGCGTTTGCCCGTGGGCTGATACACCTGGTTGACCCCGACCTGCCGCTGGCCCTGCAGAAGCTCGAAAAACAGCCGGGCATCGTCCTGCTGCTTCGCATCAAGCGTCATGGCATTCAGCGCCTGCCAACAGACCCGCGCCCCCTCCTCCGGGGCCACGCCGGCAAGCGCGGGCTGACACAACTGCAGGCAGCGGCGCACCGCGAGCAGCTGGCGATAGTAGATCTGAGCGTTGTCACCGGGGCTGGTGCGGAACCAATCCACCAGCACCCGCCGCGCTGGCGGCTCATTCGGGAAGACGCGGGTGATGGCCGCGTGCAGCGGATACGGCGTCCGGTAGCGCTGGGGATAGCCCTCGGGCACGCCGAGGGCCCCCACGCGGCTGCGCAGCTGCTCAAGGGGAAAGCCGGCGGGTGGGCCGTAGTCCTGCGCGAAGAGCGGCAGGCTATCGCGCAGCGCTGCCTGGCAGACCGGCGGCAGGTGCGTCGCCACCACGGCCATGATCGCATCCCGCAGCCGGATATCACCCAGGTCACGCAAGCGCTCCCGCCACTGCGCGCATACGGCATCAGGAAGCAGCGTGCGTTCGCCGTCAACCATGCTCCATCCCCGATGCGTGTTCCGCGAGACGCTGGCGCACCCGCACGACAAGCTTCTCCACTTTTTGCCCGTCATCCCAGGGATACTGCGGATCAGCCATAGTGCGCACGATCTTCGGTGCCACGCATTCACCAGCTTTATCCTGGGCAGACGCCAGCGCGTCCACAACTTCTTGAAGGGTCGGCAACCCGTATTGCTCGCACAGCCCTAATGCATCCCACCGCGCCAGAGCAGCCTGCCAGATCGACGCGTCCACCTGGCTGCTGCTGAGCACCTGAGGGACCGTGCTGTCTGCCGATTCTTCATCCATGGTCGGTTCGCTTCGTGCAGGCTCCCGCGCGGCTTGCGCGGTGTTGACGCTGCTTCGAGGACTGCGGTACTTCTCCAGCGACGAGCGACTGACTGTGTGCCGGAGAATCAATTGCTCCTGCTTGGCCGTCAGCTGACCATCCCCGGACAGATCGAAGAGTTTGCGACGGATCACCGAGCGCAGGTGCGCATCCGAGCGCAGCCAGTCGATCGCCTCCCGCCAGCTGACGCGAGATGTCAGTAACGCCGGCTGCACAGAGCCGCAGAAAAAACGCAGTAGCGCCTCCAGTTCCGGCGCCTCCAGATCGCTCTTGCAGATCGCAAGCGCTCTGAAGCGGGACTTTGGATGCACGACTCCAGCTTCCTGCGCCACGACGAGCGGATTCAGCAGGTCCCGTCGCTCGTCCGTATCAAACAGGATCGGCGGGGTGGCCGGCAAGTGAAGCCCGTCAGCCCGCGGCGCTCCCCGCACCGGGTCAACCCGATCCGGCGGCAAAACCTTCGGCGCCTCAACGAATACCTCTCGGGCGGGAATCCGCACCGACTCGTAAAGGACGATCTCACCCAGTTGACTCATGGCAGTTACCTCCGAACCAATCAGCCCGTGCTGGAGGCGGGCCTCGCATCCGCCTCGTCTCCTCGCGCAGAGCCGATCACTGCCGTGAGCGCGCCGCTGCGCTGAGGATCAAGGGGATTTTCGAGTCGGTTCGGAGCCGGGTATGTCACCAATCACCCTGAATTGAGGGGCATTGGTGCATCAGCCCTGGGGCGGGCGCGGGCGAGCGCCTTGGAGGTTGCCCCGCCCGACCGCGTGTGATGGAATCTCCGTTCACAGGTTGAACACCCTAGCGAGACGGGCTTGCCCAGGCGTCACCGTCCCGGCGGTAGCGTGCCCAACCCCCGCCCCTGTTATTCACTGTAAAGCCGTTCAGGAGCCCCCTTGCTCAAGAAACTCCTCAGCCTGCTCAGCCGCCAAGAGAAGCGTCGCGGCGCCCTGGTGCTCGGGATGGTCGTGGTCATGGCGCTGCTCGAGACCGCAGGCGTCGCCTCGGTGATGCCGTTTTTGAGCGTGCTCGGCAACCCAGAGGCCGTCGAGACCAACCCGGTCCTCAACCAGCTCTACGTCGGCCTCGGCTTCGAGTCGGTGGATACCTTCCTCATGGCCCTCGGCGCCGGCGCCTTCGCGCTGATTGTCTTCTCGGCGGCGTTCCGCTCGCTGACCATCTACGCCATGAACCGCTGGGCGTGGATGCGCATGCACAGCCTCAGTGAGCGGCTGCTGGAGACCTACCTGCGCCAGCCCTACGCCTACTTCCTCAATCGCCACAGCGGCGACATGGGCAAGAGCATCCTCACCGAGACCCAGCAGCTTCAAGAACAGGTCATCAGACCGGGTTTGCATGCCCTTGCCTACGGCATAGTGGTGATCTCCATCATCACCTTGCTGGTAGTCATTGACCCAGTATTGGCCGTCAGCGTTGCGGTGGTGCTTGGCAGCATGTACGCCCTCATCTACTGGGGCGTCCGCGGCTTCCTGGATCGCATCGGCCGCGACCGGGTGCGGGCCAACCAAGAGCGCTTCCAGGCCGCTGGCGAGGCCCTGGGCGGGATCAAGGACATCAAGCTGCTCGGCCGCGAGCACGCCTACCTGTCGCGCTTCCGCGGACCATCAATCCGCTTCGCCAGGCACCAGGCCACCAGCCAGACGCTCTCCCAGGTGCCGAAGTTCTTCATCGAGGCAGTGGCCTTCGGCGGCATCATCGCCCTAACCCTGGTGCTCATGGCCACCCATGGTGGGGCGACCGGCGGCGGGCTCGGCGAGGTGCTGCCGGTTCTCGGGCTCTACGCCTTCGCCGGCTACCGGATGCTGCCGGCAGCGCAGCACGTCTACCAGGGGCTGGCCAAGCTGCGCTTCGGCGGCGGCGCGGTGGACGCGGTCTACGACGACCTGCACCGCCGGCAGGCGCTGGCCGAGATCCGCAAGCAGCCGCTGGCGCCGCTGGTCCCACAGCACGAGGTAGCACTGGAGAACGGCCACTACACCTACCCCAACGCCACGGCGCCGGCGCTGCAGGGGATCGACCTGCAGATCCCGGTAGGCAGCTCGGTAGGCCTGGTGGGCAGCACCGGCGCCGGCAAGACGACGCTGGTGGACGTCATCCTCGGGCTGCTGCGCCCGACCGAAGGCGCCATCACCGTGGACGGCGAGCCGGTGACAGACACCAACCTGCGCGCCTGGCAGCAAGCGCTGGGGTACGTGCCACAGGAGATCTTCCTCACCGACGCCTCGGTGGCCGAGAACATCGCCCTGGGCGTACCGCCGGAGCGCATCGACCATAAGCAGGTGGAGCGCTGCGCCTGCATGGCGCAGCTCCACGACTTCGTCGTCCACGAGATGCCGCAGCAGTACGAGACCGTCGTCGGCGAGCGCGGCGTGCGCCTCTCGGGCGGCCAGCGCCAGCGCATCGGCATCGCCCGGGCCCTTTACCACGACCCCAGCGTGCTGATCTTCGACGAGGCCACCAGCGCCCTCGACAACGTCACCGAGCAAGCCGTGATGGAGGCGATCGACGCCCTCCACCACCAGAAGACCATCATCCTCATCGCCCACCGGCTGAGCACAGTGCGCAACTGCGATCAGGTGATGCTGTTGGAGAAGGGGCAGATTACGGCTGCGGGTGGGTTCGAGGAGTTGCAGGGACAAAGCGAGCGGTTTCGGAAGATGGCGGCAGGAGCAACAAACACACCCGAACATATCCAATAACCCCAAACAGCGTAGAAGACAAGGACACTTACGACTTGAGCACTGGCAATCCGCACGGCCCCTCTCTAAATCAGCACTTCCCCAACGCCATAACCACTGTTGGCATAATAGGCCTAGCTACAGCTGTCGACTGGCCCTGTCACTTAAAAACGCGTTTTCGTGACAGAAACCTTGGATGCAAGGAAGCGGTCAGTGAAGCGATTACGTGGTTTTTTGAAAATGAGGAATAAGGAATTATCTTAGAAGACGACACAGTACCGAGCCGGTCTTTTTCTGTCTTTGCGAATCACTACTAGACAGCTACAAAAACGACGAACGAATTGGCCAGATATGCGGAACTAATATTTTGGGTTGGGCACCTTATAACACGTCATATTTCTTCTCAAGAACCAAAAAGAGCTGGGGGTGGGCCACTTGGAAAAGAGTGCGGGAGAGACTAGACCTTCACTTGGGTTGGGCAGGATCCAAAAAAAGAAACGCTGTAATACGCAACATGGGCCCTGGTTTTAGATCGGAAAGAAACTGAAACAACCTAGACGCCCCCTCTGCCAGGGTAGTTGGAACCTCAGCTGTTAGAGTCTTAAATGTCAATGGCCACCGTCTCGGACCCACTTTTGGACATA